>JBKEFO010000124.1:0-9063 GCA_046709585.1 Marivirga sp. | reverse complement strand
CTGTAAAAGGAATTTTACTAAAAGGCAGCGTATAACCTGCAACAATTGACTGATCGTAATTCTTCATCCTACCTAAATTTTGAAGGTTTGTAATAATAGAATCCCTTTTCAGCTCAGAGTCTACTGCCCCTGGTGCTTCATCAATAATGGCAAAGGCCCTCGCTGCATAATTTAAATTGAGACTCTCCGTTAAATTCCAATTCAAATTATATGTTCTGTTCATAGTAAAATTCTTCTCAAATTGCGGATCGATGCCAGCAGTAGTTAAATCTGAATTTCTAAATTGTGTTTTCACGAAGGTTCTATTAAGCTCTGCTCTCATACCAAAACTAGCAGGCAAAGGATTGAAATTTATATCTTTAATAAGCTTCAGATACGGTGAGTTAAAAGCTTCTGAAGATTTAAAGGGCGTTATGCTCGTATTCGGAAAAGCATAATTATAACCAATGGCTCCTCTATAATCCCTCGTTTCATATGCAGCCGTCTGAAGGTTACTTCTCGAGAATTCGCTGTAGGCATAGGTGAAGTCAAAGTTAGAGATCGCAAAAGGCATTGCTAATTTCTCTGTCTGCTTGCGTTCTTTTCTAACATTGGTGAAATTAATACTTCTTCCTTTTTCTTGCTCCACAACTATGTTCCGATAGTTCTCTCGCTCATCATCATCTGTAAAACTTAACAAGGCCGACTTTAAAGGAATGTCAGGGTCTCTAGGGTCGAAAAATGGCACTGCCTCGAATGTTTGATACCCTAAGTACATCGGTATTTTTATTCCACTTTCTTCTTTAAAAAACTTCCCTAGGCTTATGTTTGCAGACACATCAAAGCCAGCGGAAGTTTCCCGTGTTCTTTGGGCTATATTTTGTTCAATACCACCGAACCCTACCGAGGTATACCTAGCGCTTGTGGAAATATTTGCAAAATCCGCTAACTGAGTGTTTAAGCTTGCATTTGCAGCATAGCCCGATGTTTGATCGAAGTCGGTAACACGCATTTCATTGGCCCAAATACATATATCTTTTGGACTGCTACCTCCTCCTCGAGGATTCCTCATACCAATCATGACAGTTTGTACAGAGCTCATGTCTGGACGACCTCGGACAGTTAAGGTATATTTACCAAATTCCTCAGAGAAAGGAAGGGTAACATTAGACTGTAACCTATTCCTTCGTGATTTCAATTGATAAAGCTTATCAAAAGCCAAATCTATTTCATTTTCATTGGGCCAGATTACTTGTGGATCAATCGACTGATAGGGTGTAACTTTTAGCGGTAGCTCAATTTCATAATAATTGTCATCAAAGTCTGTACCTAACCTCACGAAAGCTCGTATCTCGTCGTCAGAGGCATTTTGACTTTGCGCATGTAAAAACATTTTCAGTGTGCCATAATTTACCAAGTCAAAATTAATATTCTTAAAGGCCGCTATAGCTTCCCCATCCTCAAAATCACTCACACATAATTGAATAGATTGCTCATTTTGTCGTACCTGGTTAGCCGTAGCTGAAATATCTTGATCTCTTTGTATGCCTGGAGGTAATCTATAAGGTACTTTACCCACGCCATTTTCAGAGTTAGCCTCCACGCTTACAACGGAAACTACCAACTCAGAATCCTTACTTTCTGGGGTTTCCGAAATGCCTGACTTCGACAACGTTCCTTGGTATTCCCGCCATTGAGAACCTACCAGTCTAAAATCTGCCATTCGTAGCACTACTGGGCTCTGAAAACCTGTTAATACCGTTCTAATATACCTGATACTTTTGAATCCAGAAATACCGCCGAACTCAGATGTTGGCTTTCTAATAGGCACTCTAAACAGATACCATTTAACACCCTCCTCCTCTGAAACTGCCTCATCGACTATGAAGGGATTATCAGCGACATTTAAGCTGTTCTTATTTAAATCAATATCATACTGATAATATTGCTCTAAGGTAGCAACTGTTCTATCGTTATTAAGGTCTTCAGAATCTGGCGTTCTACTGCCTGCAGGGTTAAAAGCCTGATTCCCTGAACTTATAGGTGTGTTACCTTCATAGTTATTAAATTTCTTGTAGCGTTGAATAATAGGCGTCTGCTCACTATCATATGCATCACTGAAAAAATACTGGAAGTTATCACCTGCAGGATCAGCAAGCAGCTCCGCCTTTGCACTGGCATTGATAGCGGGGTTAGCATTAATGGCTTGCACATAGGCATCGTAAAAGGCTGCTTCTTCTGAATTCTTTATACCATCCAAACCTATGTCTTGATTCTCCCGAGCACCATCTTGATTAGAAAAAGCTTCATTTATAGGGGCCTCTGTTGGCACCCTACCAAAAGCGGTTACCTGCACATTTTGAGTATCCTCGTATACTTCAGGCAGACCATTCTCAAAAGACAATTGCTTGTCAGGCAAAATATCCTCTGAGATACTTCCTAAATTGAAAATCAGCTTCCCGCTATTATTTGACTGATCTACAGGAACCTCACCTTCTAGTTGCCCTCTTTGGGTTGCGATAAATGGATCTAAAAGCCAAAATTCGATGTACTCAATGTTGCTCTTATCAAAATCAACTTCTGAAGAAATTGCTCTTGTGATACCTCCCCAGTTCTCTGCTGGATTGGTGAGCTTACCGTCAGTGGTTAGGTTGGTAGCAAAGTTATACATTCCTCGCTCGGCGGGAAAATAGGCTAAATCAAAGGTTGGCAGCCTATTACTACCTATGGTACGGTCTCTGTTTTTATAAATTTCTTGAATAGGTATAATTCTGGAATAATGATTTTGCAAGGATGACTCGGGAATATTTGGCGCGATTAAACCATTGGTAACATAAAAAGCTTGCTCTATCTGGTACCAGGCTAATTTCGCCCTTTTGTTATTAACACCTAAGACATCCATTCCAGCAAATTTATTGTCTGTTGTTTCCGGCGTAGAGGCGATGTTCCAGCTGCTGATATCAGACCCTAAGTTATTTAGTGTAACAGATTGCTCAAAGTCATCGATATAGGATGCGCCCTCACCATTCACTTCATTGGAGACACCTGGAATCAGTTGGGCAAACTCACCTCTAAAAGTTACTGAAGATGGTGCCTTGGTATCAATAAATGGAATCAAATCTACCGCTTTGGTTAAAAATGGAACTTCATCGCTATAGTTTATATCCAAACCCCACTTGGTGTTATTAGTAGGCTCAGAACCTATCGAATATCTGGAAACACCTAAGGGGCGTTGTGTGTGCCTTAGGATGGTTGCTCCGAAATTTATTTTCTCACTCACCACATAATCGAAACGTGTACCAATTAACGACTTGGATTGAAAATTGAATAAATCCTCTCGTTCGAAAGTAATAATGAGATCTCTACCAGAATTCAAGATCCCTTGGTTAAGGATAGTTACCCTACCTAAATTAGGTTCTACCCGATAGTCAATGTTGGGTGTAAGTTGCGTACCACCTGAACTCACCACTACTGATTCTGGAGAGATATTAATGCCTGGTAGCGCTATTTCCGTCGAAGACCCATTAGCATACTGCCCCTTAATAAAAAACTTATCCTTTGAAGTGAGCTGCTGAGCATCGTTTTTTGTAGACTGATATAAAGTACTAAAAACATACTTACCTCTGAAAGTTTGCTCCTCGTCTGTAAATAGATCATTCAAACCCTGTCCAAATGGTTCCAATACAGGGAAGACTATTCGGCCATTTCTTTCATCTATGGTTACGCCCTTAATGTAGTCAAAATTACCATCTGGCTGGGGATCGCCATTTTGGTTCAAGCTATCTAAATTGAACAAGCGCAATAGTGGAATATCTCGTAAGGAACTCTCATGTAAACTAGGATTATCTTGACCTGTCCTATCATCTCTATAGATAATCCGTAACTGAAATCCATCTTCAGTAATTTGATTTCCTGGTAGGTTGTAAACATTCTTCATCATCAGATCCCAAGACGGCACATCTACATTAATTCTGGACGGTCTAAGCAATTTAAAAATCGCTACCTCCTCATCGGATCTGGCACCATAGGTTTCAGACAGTTCTCCTACGGAATACCGCTGACCGTTATAAGAAAACTCGAAAGATACCGCAAGCATCTCATCATTTTGGAGTTGCCTCTGTAAACTTACATAGCCCAACTGCTGATGAAAGGTATACTCATTCTCGTCTAGTTTCCGCGCCACATTAACGATTTCGTAGTCCTCCGTTCTTGTTAATGCTGGGGCGATACCATCAACAGCATTGACAAAGGCATCGTAATTTTTATCCAGGGCTTGCACTTTCTCCCACAAACTATTTGCTTCATTATTAGTGGCGCTATTGACCGGCGTACCATTCAAAAGTTCTTGCCGGTAAACATTGACTGGATTAGCTTCCCCTAAATCCATAAAAGCAGCGGCTCTACGCTGCTGATTAGTGTTTTGCGTTCTATCGATAACAAATACTTCTACCCTTGTTACATTTACACCGGAATTAAAGTTTGGAAGACCACCCAACCAACTCTCATAATTATCTCTAAAAAAATGACCTAGGAAGAAATGTCTGTTTTCATCATAGTCGCTGGACCGTACCTCGAACTCTTGCCGCTGTCCCTTACCTCCTGAAACAGTAATAGACTCACTCGTACCTCTTTGAGTAGACGCGACACTGGTAACATACAAGTGACCAAATTGCAGCTGTGTTTTAATACCGAAAAGATTTTGAGCTCCTGATATCAAACTATTGTTAACAGGCATGCTCACATTCCCGATTTCAATCTTTTTGATAATTTCCTCCTCATAGCCAGTATATTCTACTTTTAAATCATTCTGGAAGTCAAAAGAATTATTGTTGGCAAAGTTGGCGGTAACAGCAAGCTTCTCTCCGACCTTACCTACTGCATTCATATTTATTTGCGGGTTAAACTCGAAACTTGAATACCGCTGTGAACGAGGAGGGATGTTGGGATTTTCATTTTTCGTAAATCGACCACCAAAGTCTAAGGTCACAAACCCATTGGGAATAATCTCTACAAAACTACCCCCAAAAAGACGATCGAAGGCTGGGCTAACATAGAGGGGTGGTATCAGCGATCTGCCACTAACAGCACTTTCACCATCCAACCCTAAAGAACGCTCCCTCCAGTAATTACTTAACATTTCTTGCTCTTGATAATTCGAGAACTCATCAAATGTCATGGAACTAGTTGGCCGGAAGTTGATGTCGCCAATTTTCTCGTAAATGGTGTAGTTTAAGCCAGTATCTATCTCTACATCCAAACTAAGGGCGGCAGGATCCCCTAACAAAAAAGGACTCTGACCAATATTACTAGAAAAAGGATCTCCATACCTATCCTGCTCCTGATAAGTCGTTCTTTTGCTCGGAAGGTATTTACGGACAGAGTCTGCCTTAATACTATCTTGCTTGATAGAATCTTGCTTTTGCTTCACAGCAGTTTGCTGAAACAAAGTAATGGCATTTACGTTTAATCCTGCGTATAGCTTTGCCTCCTCCACCAAGGTGAAGCAAAACACAACAATAATCCATAAAAGAAGGTAAACCCTTTTATTCTGCAAAGTTCGTTTAGTTTAGGCTGATTTTAAGGCTAGCTTGATCAATTCTTCCAAAGATAATTTTTCACCTTGCTTTTGCAAAATCTTGTCAATTACTTTTTCGGCGGAATTTTTGACGAAGCCCAAATTCGTTAATGCAGATAACGCTTCATTTCTGATGCTATTGTTTGAACGACCGTCAGAAAATCCTGATTGGACAATTAAATCTTCTTTTTTGAACTTATCCTTCAGTTCTAAAATCACTCTTTGAGCTGTTTTTGCACCAATACCTTTGATCGACTGAATCTGTTTTACATTCTCGGCGACGATAGCAGATTTGATCTCCATCGGGCTCATAGCAGATAACATCCCTAGGCCTATTGAAGGTCCAATTCCAGAGATACTAATTAAATCAAGGAATAGTGCTCTCTCGGAAGACTCATGAAAACCATATAGTGTTTGCGCATCTTCTTTAACGTGAAAATGCGTTAAGACCATGGCAGTTTTCATCCCCTTGAAAGCATTAGAAGTAGAGATCGGCACATTTACATGATATCCGACGCCACTTACTTCAATAATTAGATACGTAGCTTCTAGCTGCTGTATTTCTCCTTTCAGATAGGCAATCATATCGCTATTTTATCACTCTCAATTTGGGCATCCACAACTGAGATGGCTACCATATTAACAATTTCACGTACCGAGCTACCCAACTGTAAGATATGCACAGGCTTTTTCATGCCTAATAAAATAGGTCCAATGGCCTCTGCATTGCCCAGCTCCATCAATAGCTTATATGCTATGTTTCCTGCAGCAAGGTTTGGAAAGATAAAGGTATTGGCTCCTGCGCCAGCTAATTCGCTAAAAGGATAAGTCTCTTGAAGTAACTCTTTATTAACTGCAATATTAGCTTGTATGTCACCATCAATAATTAAATTTGGCCACTTTTCTTTCGCCATTGCCCTCGCCTTCGCTACTTTGTCAGGTATCTCGCCTTTACTAGAGCCGAAATTAGAATAAGACAGCATCGCCATCCTAGGCTCTAAACCGAAGAATTTCGCCCCTCTTGCTGTTAGCCCAATAATATCTACTAACTCATCGACCGTTGGATTGGTATTAACAGTAGTATCAGAGAATATAAATGTTCCTTTTGAAGTAAAGAGAATATACATCCCTGCTACCCTTTTTCCAAGTTCAGGGCCAATAATCTCTAATGCTGGTCTCACTGTTTTAGGGTAATCTTTTGTCAGGCCAGAAATCATAGCATCTGCCTCTCCAATTTCTACCATCATGCTACCGAAATAGTTTCTATCTCTCATGAGCTTTACCGACTCATACTCCGTAACACCTTTACGTTTCCTTTTTTCATAGAGCAACTTGCCAAACTCCTCTCTTTTGCCATCTTCGGCGAACGTATCAATAATTTCAGTGTCGCCTAACTCAAGCTGATGCTCCTCTATCAGCTTCCCGATTTTAGATTTATTACCTAACAAAATTGGTATTGCTATACCTTCATCAATGACCATCTGCGCCGCTTTCAGTATTTTAACGTTATCCGCCTCCGCAAATACTACACGTTTAGGATCACTTTTTGCCTTAGCAAGTATCCTGTTAATTAGCTTATGATCTACTCCAATTCTTTTTTGTAGATCTACCTCATACTGCTCCCAATCAGTGATATGACTTTTAGCAACGCCAGAATCCATTGCCGCTTTTGCTACAGCAGGTGATATTGTAGTAATTAAGCGTGGATCAAGAGGCTTAGGAATTAAATATTCTTCTCCAAATACAATACGGTTGTCGTCATATGCTTTATTCACTAGCTCTGGGACAGGCTGCTTCGCCAAATTAGCAATCGCATAAACGGCCGCTAACTTCATTTCTTCATTGATTGCCGTAGCTCTTACATCTAAGGCTCCTCTAAAGATATAAGGGAAGCCTAGGACATTGTTCACTTGATTAGGATGATCAGATCTGCCGGTAGCCATTACTATGTCTTCTCGAGCAGCCATTGCATCCGCATAAGGTATTTCAGGATCGGGGTTAGCTAAGGCAAAAACGATAGGCCTAGCAGCCATTACCTTAATATGCTCCTGTCCAATAACATTGCCTGCGGATAAGCCTAAGAACACATCTGCATCCTTCATCGCATCTAAAATACTTTCTATGTTACCCTTTGTAGGTTGCGCAAAGAAAGCACGATTTTCATCCAAGTCTTCCCTTTCTTTGTTGATAAGACCTGTACGGTCGAACATATAAATATTTTCCTTTTTCAAGCCAAGTGAGTGGTAAAGCTTAGTACATGATATCGCAGAGGCGCCCGCTCCACTAACTACCAATTTCACGTCCTCTATCTTTTTACCAACAACTTCTAATGCGTTGAGGAGTGCTGCACTTGAAATTATGGCTGTACCATGTTGATCATCATGCATCACAGGAATATTCATCTGCTTCTTAAGCTCAGTTTCCACCTCAAAGCATTCTGGAGCCTTAATATCCTCTAAATTAATCCCACCAAAAGTAGGCTCCATTGACTTAATAATTTCTATTAATTTCTTTGGATCCCTTTCCTCTATTTCGATATCAAAAACATCGATACCTGCGAATTTTTTAAATAAGACACCTTTCCCCTCCATCACTGGTTTTGATGCATCGGGACCGATATCTCCAAGACCCAAAACGGCAGTACCATTAGTAATTACACCAACTAAATTTCCTTTGGCAGTATATTTATAGGCATTCTCCTTATCTTTCTCAATTTCTTTACAAGGCTCTGCAACACCTGGAGAATAGGCCAAGGCTAGGTCAAATTGTGAGCTAAGTGGTTTTGTTGGAACTACCTCAATCTTTCCAGGAGTTCCCTGCATATGGTAGTTTAAAGCATCTATTCTTCTAATCTTCTTTTCCATAAATAAATATCAATACACCTGAGATAAAATAGGTGGCCTTTGTTTAATCTTTTAATGCATCTGGCACATCAGCTGTGCCTAAAATAGTTTCTATAAGCCTAATTGGCTCCCGTTTATCTTTACCGGGATTGTCCAGATAGCCCTCCAAATAATAAAGTAACCCGTCCTGCTCATTAGCAAAAAGGTAACTTACGAATGCTCCACCTCTTGAATTATTGGAATATTTCCACAAACCCCTTGCTTCTAGCGCGTAATTCCCATTTAAATTTACTGTATCAATTAACAATGGTAGTTCATCTTGTGTGGTAAGGTACAAAGAGTCGTTATCAATATCAGTTATATATTTCCTACCCAATTCATTCCTAAATGATTTAAATTTATCAACATCAAATACTCCCTCATCATCATATGGCATTTTAACTAGCCAAAAATTTAACTCCTCTCGCTGATCTAATTTTCTGAACCAAATAAAATTATCTTCCTTTCTAGCGATATCATATCCAAAAGGCACCACTAAATCAACCCCTAAAGTATCAGAAACATATTTCATTATACCTGAAGAAACACTTTTCTTCAAATCAGCAAGCAAACGTTCTTGTTCTTTAGCGTTGAAAAATTCCGACACCTGATTCTTATGTCTTGCCA
>JBKEFO010000123.1:0-9064 GCA_046709585.1 Marivirga sp. | reverse complement strand
GAAAGCAGTGAAAGAACCATAACTGTTCGTCTGCTTATGTCTGCCAGATCAGCTCCCAGAGCATGGGACTTAAGATGCGCTATTAGAGAGGAAATGTTAATTTATATACAAAACGAATTCCCGCATGCACTGCCGAAAACGAGAATTTCCTTGCAAAAAGATGCCGAGGAAGTCGTTAATAGAAAAGCTTAATTGACAGTCAATTGTTCTTTCAATAAAGTAATTACTTCTTGATTGTGCTCACTTTGGATGGCCTCACGAATGGTGTATTTCTCCCATTCCGTCAGCCGCCAATTTAAAGAAGCACGTTCTAACAGCTGCGCTTTATTCTGCATCTCATTCGGTTCCTTAGTTACGTCGTATGTAAGTGTATAGTAGGATAAATCTGCCTTAAACCAATCTCTAGCATATTGTATCAATAAGTCGTTTCTCAAATCTTGAATGTTAGACCAGTTATTATACACATTGCTTATGGGCGTAAAAACTTTGTCGGTAATGGAAAGATTCTTCACTTCATTAACCCTACTTTCTTTTTTAGAATCTCTGATCGACAATAGCGTAACACCAGACGTATTAGCTGCTATCCAGTCACCAAATGTGTTTAAAAATAAAATAGCATCACTAATCCCAAAATTATCTGCTAGGCCAGCATCCATGATTTCAATTGGTGGCTCACTTGGTAAATTAATATTAGGCGTAATATAAGGAAAAGAGGCACTCATGCGTAAAGCTGTTAGAAAGCTTAAATCATCTGCGCTCTGATCAGCAAAAAGCCTTCTGAAATCAAAGCTCCGAGAAGAGAAATTTTTATTTGATGCAGCGTCAAGAAAGTTGTTCTGACTCATATAACTAAGATTTATTGGGCTGACGTACATTTTCCTACCATCGTTTACGCTTGTTGGAGAAAGAAATAACATAGGGATATCAGCGGACATTTCCATATCTTTGTAGTCGCTCAGCTTTTTATCTAGTACCCCTTTCAAGTTACTATTTAGCTTTTGTTCAAAAGCATAGCCCCTGTCTTTAGGGTAACTAAAACCGTTATAGCTGAATTTTTGGTACCTTATAAAAATATCATTAGTCAGCAAGCTAAAAATGATTGGATTCAAGGCTTCCTTTCCTATGTTGTCCAGATAGGTAGCGTCACTTGCATCACTCACTTGCTTACTTTGACTTAATGCTTTCAGCTCTCTAAAATAGGCCGCACCAATTAACCCTCCAGAGGCCCCGGTAATTAAGGACGTATGTTTAAACAATGCACCATTGGTGGCTATTTCAAGCTGCTGCAGTGCATGCATTGTCCAATAGCTAGCGCGTTGTCCACCACCACTTACGGACAGTATGACCATCCTCGGATTTTCATCAAATTTTGCACGCCAGTTTTCGAGAATCTCTATCCCTACAGCTTTATCGTCTGCAATTTTTGCTGCTGTATTTAAGCTATCTAGTTGCGCATCATTATATACAACAGCTGGCATATCATAATCTAAACCATGTGCATAATGTGTTTTACTTAAAAAGTCCGTTGTCGCTAAGATATTCAATAGTACAAAAATCCCTATTGAAAAAATTAAGGACCAAGATTTAAACCAGTAGCTTACTGCACCAATAAACATTAAAATGATCGTTAGAAATAGCAATGTGCTTGCAGCAGCAGGGATCTGAAAATAAGGGTAATCTCGAAAAGCTCCCAAAATCAATATAATAACGAAGATAAAAGCCTCTGCTATTACTGTGTTTAAATGGTTTTGGTCAAAAATACCAGACACTATTCCTTTGAAACGGTCACTACTAATTTCGTCTGTTTTCTTCCATTTCAAGGCAAGATTGAAGTAGCCTGAAACTTCCATTTTCGCATGTTTATCTATTTTGTGCTGCTTTATGTTGGCTATTCGTCCAATAGTGAATTTCTTGATACGTCTTTCTACTCTATCAGCTAGTACGTTACGGAAATCCTTGTTGGTAAACCAAAAGTATAACTGCAAAATAAATATTGATAAGAGCACGCCAAGAGGGAGAGCGGCGGCCATGAGAAGTGCCTCTCCAAAGCTTCTTAATTCGTAATTAACCTGATACTGAATCAACTGAATTATATAGTTGATTAGGAAGATAACCGGAATGATACTGTTATTTATTGAAAACTTAGCAAAGGGCTTAGAGAGTGTTCCCAGAAAATGAAAATTCCTTCCCACTAATATGTACGAGGCAATGTTGTATGCCACTACTAGGCCTCCTAGTGTTAAGCCTACCAATAAAAAGCTGATAACACTGACCTGATCTAGGTAGTCTGGAGATAAAAATAAGTAGGGTATCCCTAAACTTTTTGCAAAACCACCATTAATTATTAAAAACAAAAGAAGCCAGCATAGGAGCAAAAACTGATTACGCTTAAAATGCAGCATCAGAAGCTGTATGGGAAAAGCTTTATAGATTACTCTCAACCTATTTATCATAGTGGAAATAAATTAATCAAATGAAGATTAACAAGTACAAAAATATAAATACAAAACTAAATACTTGTTGAAATAAGATAACAAGATTACTTCATTAAACATACTACAATCCTATTCAATAGGATTGCTATTTAAACAATTTTTAAAAAGACTAGCTTCCATTCACTGCTAAATACTCTTAGCATGTCTCAATAGATCGACTACCTATTCCATACCTCACAATACTGTCTGATCTACTTTAAAAAAAAAGCCAAAAAAACATTGTTATTAAGTAAAAATAGCTGTTTTTCTGACTGATGGCTGCTAAGTTAGATAGACAATTATAAATTTTATTATATCTTTATCGGTCAAGAAATAAATGTGAGCAAAAGTCTATTTATTGTAATTTTACTTATAGCTTTTTATGCGTCTACAGCTGCTTACGCGCAAGAATCGAAAATTCAGTTTTTTAATTCCCAGGCTGACCAATTCTGGCACTCAAATCTAGACTCTGCCTTTTACTATACTGAGGAAGCTTATAAGCTTTCTTTCAACAGTTCTAACTGGCAGGAAATATCAAGAGCAAAAGCAAATAAAGGCATAGCAGCATACACAAAAGGAAATTACCTAGTAGCTAACTTATTTTACGACAGCGCAGTTCTAATAGCAAGTGAACACAACTTATCTTCTGCAAAGATCGTCCGACTAAAAGCTGCTACACTTAAAAAACAATCGCTATACAAAGAAGCTATTGAATTCTTACAAAGTGAATTAAAAGAAACAGCATCCACTAATCCTGACTATCCTCTTTTACAGAACGCTATATTAGCCCTATACATTGAACTTGGAAGAATTGCTGAAGCAACTGATATTATAAAGGAAATTGACGCCAACAGTCCCACACCAGAATGGAGTCTACAGAATGGTTATTTACTTCTTAAGATTAAATACTTCAATCACATTTCAGATTTTGGAAAATCAGATAGTATTGCAAAACAGCTGCTAATATTTTATGATAGCACCGACAACCTGCTTGATAAATCAGTTGTCTTACTACAACTTGGTGAAAATGCTATGCAAGTTGGAAAGTATGATTCTAGTCTTTTCTACTTAATGAAATCAGCAGCTATTCAAAGTGATATTAATTACGACTTTGGAAAAGCCGAGACCAACAGATTGCTAGGAAGCCTATATTCCTATTTAAGTAAATATGATTCAGCTACCAGTTATCTTTTTAAGGCCCTCAAAACATATGATAAAAATAAAACCCAAAATGAGGCGCAGAAAATATACTTCGAATTAGGATGGATTTATTACAGCAGAGGGATATATGACAAAGCAGCAACCTATTTGAACCAAGCAATTGCTATAGCTGATGAAGTAGGGAATATGGATTATTTAGGCAGATCCTATAATGCACTAGGTAATGTAAATTACGAACTTAAAAAATATGAATTGTCTCTCATAAATTATTTGAAGGCAAGTAAATTTAGGTTTAATGCCAAAGACCGAAAAGGCTATGCGGCTAGCCAGTTCAATGCTGCTGTTGTATATGATGAACTTGGTAGAAAAGACAAAGCCTTGGCTATTTATACAGAAGGCTATCAAATTGATAGACAGTACAATGATTTACTTGGAATGGCAATAGGAGAATACACCCTAGCCAAGTTTTATCTCGAAAATGGTTCTACTAAAAAAGCAAAGGAGTATATCGCCCTCGCTATAAATAGGTTAGAGAAACTAAAAGTAAGGAATGAACTAGCTGTGACGTATGAAATTGCTAGTCAAATATATACAGCAACAGCTAATTATAAAGTAGCCAATAAATATCTGAAAGCATATCAAAAAATCAAAGACGAAATCTATCTTCAAGAAAAAAATAATGAAATAGATAAATTAGAAGCGCGCTATAGGTTGCAGGGATTTGAGCAAGAAATAAAGCTATTAAATCTTGAAAAGAAAAACACCGAAAATGAACTATTAATAAAGGACACTACCATCAGCAATCAAAAGGTGATCATTTATATTAGTGCTGCTGGCTGTGTTTTACTAATTCTATTGCTCTATATAAGTTATCGTTTCATGGCTATACGTTCAAAATCAAACAAAGAATTAACACAGCTGAACAAACAAATTAGTGACAAGCAGGAAGAGATTTTGACGCAAGCAGAAGAGCTTCAGGAGGCCAATAAACAAATTCGTGAGATGAACGCTGATCTAGAGAAAAGAGTTAGCGATAGGACTACTGAATTAATAAAAGCGCAGACAGACCTTGACTTATTTTTTTATAAGGCATCGCATGATTTTCGAGGTCCTCTTACCACCTTTATGGGCTTGGCTGAAGTGGCGGAAATTAGCTTAAAGAACCCTGAGGCATTAGATCTTTTTAGAAAAGTAAAAACAACAGCTGTTAAGCTCGATAAAATGGTAAGTAAACTGCAGTTAATAAGTTTACTTAATACAAAAAGCCTTGACACGCTCGATGTAAATACCATTAAAATTAATCCGCTTTTTGATCAGCTAACGACTGACTTTAGAGAATTAAAGGATGAAAATGCTGTGAAGCTAATTTTTGAGACTAACACCAGAGAACTACCATTTTATGATAATTACTTAAAACTAATACTTGAAGTATTGATTGAAAACGGACTTACCTATAAGAGCAACCTTCAGGCCTTTGTAAAGGTAATAGTAGCTAAAAATGAAAATAAAATATCTATTATTGTTGAAGACAATGGCAAGGGAATCCCAGAAAACAAGCATGAAGAGGTCTTCAATATGTTCCATCGGACTTCATCCCTATCTACAGGAAATGGACTAGGGCTATTCCTTTTGAAAAAAATAGTTACTCATTTAAAAGGCACTATTAGCTTATCCAGTAAGGTTAATGAAGGATCACAATTCACTGTTACATTTTCCACAATCGATATAGCCTCATGATGCTTTAAAATGCACTATTGATTACCTCAATATAAATCGTCACAAGCTAATATATTACAACAACCTACTATAAATATGATCAAAGCTTTCCTAGACAGTAGCACATAAAAAAAGGCCTCAATTGAGGCCTCTTACTTTTCAAATTAATAAACTACTATTCAACTACAGTTACTTTAAGCATATTTGTCCTATTCTTCTCTTTTATAGGCATACTTGCCATTAATATTATGGTGTCACCCGCTTTAACATGCTTGTCTTTCTTTAGCATCTTCTCTATGTCAGAAAACGTCTTGTCTGTACTTTCATATTTATCATAATAATACCCTCTAACGCCCCATACTAAGTTTATAGTTTCTAAAAGAGGCTGGTAGCCAGTAAAAATGAAGATACCTGCTTTTGGCCTATGACTAGCAAGTCTATAGGCGGTATAGCCTGACTTGGTCATTCCGACAATAGCCTTCGCATTTGTTTCTTCAGCTAACCTACAGGCTGTTTGCACCAAGTTATCACTCATGAAAGTTTCACTCTCTTTAGATACATGACCATATTTATGATAAATCTTGTCATGCTTCTCTATGCTAGCAATTACTCTTGACATGCTTTGAACTGACTCGACAGGATAGTTCCCTGCTGCTGACTCTGCAGATAACATTACAGCATCCGCGCCATCTAAAATACCATTCGCTACATCATTTGCCTCAGCTCTTGTAGGTCGAGGATTTTCGATCATACTTTCCATCATCTGAGTGGCTATAATAACAGGCTTACACGCTGCATTACACTTCTCCACTATCATCTTCTGTGCTAAAGGAACGTCTTCCATTGCAATCTCAACGCCCAAATCACCACGTGCCACCATAACTGCATCAGAAGCTGCAATAATAGCGTCAATATCTTTTAGTGCTTCAGGCTTTTCAATTTTAGCAATTACTTTACATGTTTTTCCTGCGTATCTAATACGATTTTTCAGATCAAGAATTTCAGCAGCCGATCTTACAAACGATAACGCTATCCAATCAACATCATTTTTTAAACCAAACTTTAAATCCTCTAAATCTTTATCTGTTAAACTAGGTGCTGAAACCTTAGTAAATGGCAGGTTAATCCCCTTCTTAGATTTTAAAGAGCCTCCATATATCACCTCTGTGATTACATCAGTGCCCTCTATACCTTTGACCTCTAACTCAATCTTACCATCGTCAATAAGAATACGGTCTCCTTTTTTAACATCGGATGGAAGTCCTTGGTAAGTGGTACTTGCTTTCTTATTGTCCCCTTCCATTTCTTTGGTGGTAACAATAAATTCTTGCCCTTCCTTAATCTCAACGGCACCACCTTTAATGTTGCCCAGTCTAATTTTAGGGCCTTGTAAATCTTGCAAGATGGTGATATGTGTACCCCACTCTTTGTTTATGGCATTAATTTTATCAATCGTAGCTTGATGAAGAGCGTGATCCCCATGAGAGAAATTAAGGCGGAAAACATCAGCTCCAGCCTTTACCAATTTCTTTAACATCTCTTCACTATTAGAAGCAGGACCAACGGTTGCTACTATTTTTGACTTGTTGAACGTGATAATGTCCGATCCCATACTTGGTTATTTTAATTTTGTTGTAGACAATTCTAAAAATCACTGACGTACTTTAACGTAAGTTTCTATGGTCAGTCATTAAACAAATTTTCAATAGATTTTAATTGCGCTATATCAATTTGATGGACCAAAATTACATTATTTATTTTACTTAGTGTACTTTTTACATTAAGTATTTCTAGATTCTCAGTATCATCATCGATTAGAAAGAGATAGTCAACATTTTTTATTTCTGGCAGCAGAAATACAAAACCATCAGCATCATCAAGCTTGTTCTTTAACAGCGTATAAAGCCTGTATTCCGTACTACATTCAAATTTTGAAGTTTTCAAATAGCTATTATTCCTAAACTGAATAGAATGATCCTCTACCCTTTTAAGATTTATTTTTATTGCTTCATTAAGTTGCCATGCTAATTTATAGTCAACGTTATTTGACACGATTCCTAATAGGTGGAAATTAGTTTCTAAAGAGGTTTTTAAAACGTTCTTAGGCATCAGTAGAAGGGTATTTTTGTTACGTAAAGATCAAAACTTATGACCAAATTCCATCAGTAAGAATGAAAATGAATACAAGAATGAAAAAATTGTTTGACATTAAGGCGGGAAATACATTTCTTTGCGAAGTAATTAAAACTAAAATTCTAAAATAATGTCTGAAATAGCACAGAAAGTAAAGGCAATCATCATTGATAAACTAGGCGTTGAAGAGTCTGAAGTAACTGCGGAAGCTAGCTTTACCAATGATTTAGGGGCTGATTCACTTGATACTGTTGAGTTAATCATGGAATTCGAAAAAGAGTTCAACATATCAATTCCTGATGATCAAGCAGAAAATATTGGTACTGTTGGACAGGCCATTTCTTACTTAGAAGAAAACGTTAAATAATTTTATATCTCTCATAATTCATTCATGAATTTAAAAAGGGTAGTAGTAACAGGACTAGGTGCATTAACACCCATTGGTAATACAGTAGAAGAATACTGGCTTAACCTTGAGAAGGGTGTTTCTGGCGCTGGTCCTATTACTAGATTCGACGCATCAAAATTCAAAACGCAATTTGCCTGCGAAATTAAAAACTTCAACGCAGAGGATCATTTTGACAGAAAGGAAGCCCGAAAAATGGATCCTTTTACTCAGTTTGGAATGATAACTGCTGAACAGGCCATTCAAGATTCGAAACTAGATCTTGAAACCCTAAACTTAGACAGAGCAGGTGTTATATGGGGGTCAGGTATTGGTGGCATAAAAACTTTCCAAGACGAGGTAGATAATTTTGTAACCAACGATAGAAATCCTAGGTTCAACCCGTTCTTTATCCCGAAAATGATCTCTGACATTTGTGCAGGCTTAATATCAATTAAGTATGGTTTTCGAGGTCCTAATTTTGTAACAGTTTCTGCATGTGCTTCAGCAACAAACGCTATTATTGATGCATTCAATTACATCCGACTAGGAAAAGCAGATGTGTTTATCACTGGTGGATCTGAAGCTTCTGTAACTGAATCAGGGATTGGCGGTTTTAATGCCATGAAGGCATTGTCAGAAAGAAATGACAGTCCACAAACAGCTTCAAGACCTTTCGACAAGGAAAGAGATGGTTTTGTTTTAGGCGAAGGCAGTGCAACACTTATATTAGAAGAGTATGAGCATGCAAAAGCAAGAGGCGCTAAAATCTACGCGGAAGTAGTAGGTGGTGGTATGTCTGCTGATGCTTATCATATGACAGCTCCTCATCCTGAAGGACTGGGAGCAACCAATGTGATGAAATATGCGCTAGAAGATGCATATATGGAACCTTCTCAAATAGATTATATTAATGTACATGGCACTTCCACCCCGCTAGGTGATTTAAGCGAATCTTCAGCAATCAAGAAAGTTTTTGGAGATCATGCATATGATTTAAACATTAGCTCAACAAAATCAATGACCGGCCACTTACTAGGTGCCGCTGGAGCAATTGAAGCGGTGGCATGTATATTTGCACTTGAAAAGCAGATAATACCCCCAACCATCAATCACTTTACCGACGATGAGCAATTTGACAATAAACTAAACTTTACTTTTAATAAAGCGCAAGCCCGAAAGGTTGACGTAGTAT
>JBKEFO010000122.1:0-9136 GCA_046709585.1 Marivirga sp. | reverse complement strand
TTCCTTAAATATTGAGAAATTATAAGTGTACCCAAGTAATTTATCCTTGTTATTATGTGATTTAATTGCTTTTCCTGTACCAAACGGAACCCTATCAGATTCCCGTGCAGATGGTGTAATTGTGGTGTTTGTGATGTTTATGAAGCCACCTAAAGGAATAATTTTGTGTAAGAAGTAAAAGTCCTCTCCGGCTTTTCTGGTGTTCATACCTCCTGACTTTTGGTATATACTTGCGCGAACTGCCATGCTTGATCCAATAGTATGGAAGGCGTATGGATATCCTGTATAAGTGAGTGCTTGAATGTAATATCTCAAATGCGTTTCGTAAAGTACTATTGGCATATTAATTTTTCCTTCGCTGCCATAAATAGGATGTTCGTAATGTATCGAAGCACCACTTTTTTTGGGATCTATTATAAAGGCATCTTCAATTGCCATGAAGTAATTTTGTTGGCAATAACTATCGGCATCAAAGCAAACAATGATACCATCTTTTCGATTCCTGTTAAAACGATAAGCGGCCTCATCCATTCCGATTTTTCTAGCAAGGCCAACACCAGCTTTCTTATTTGGTAGATCAAATGCCTGTATCACATGGCATTTTAACCAAGCTATCTTTTTAGCGTTGATAAGTGACGCTGCTTGAAGCACAGTTTTTCTACTTTGCTCCTTGATTTCGATACTTGAACCTTGAGCATGATTGACCACTAATATAATTTCTACATTGCATTTGGGTTTGAAACAGCTGTAAAGCGATTTTAAACATTTGGTAATATCAGGCTCATTAAAAATAGGGACGACCACACATAGAAAGGTATCTTGCTCCATACCTTCATCAATAAACTGTCTAGGGTAAGCATACCTTTCAAAGTAAATAATATTATTCAAGGTGCTAATCTGTCCATTTTCCAATTTTCATGGATAAGCTGGTACCTTATTCTATCGTGGAGCCTTGATGGTCTACCTTGCCAAAATTCGATCATCGTCATGCTTATTTTATAGCCGCCCCAATGCTTGGGTCTTGGAATCTCTCGGCCTGTATACTTCTCTTCGAGCTCCCGTTGTCGTTCTTCTAAATATACTCTGCTGGCTATGATATTACTTTGTGGAGAAACCCACGCACCAATTTGACTAGCTCTTGGCCGGCTATTGAAATAGATGGTGCTTCTTTCGTCGCTTACTTTAGAAGTGACACCTTCTAAACGCACCTGACGTTCTAGTTCGGGCCAAAAGAAGTTTACAGCTACTTGCTGATTTTTTAGCATTTGCAGTCCTTTCTCACTTTCGTAGTTTGTGTAAAAGACAATCCCGTCATCATCGATATCTTTTATTAACACTATTCTAGAGGAAACCCCCCCATTTGCGTTATGGGTTGCTAAATTCATTGCATTGGGCTCAAGAACCTTGGCGTCAATTGCTTGAGAAAACCACTTTTTAAACTGGTCTATCGGGTCGCTGGATAATTCCTCGGCATCCATACTTTGTTTGCTGTAGTCTTTTCGGATATCTGCAATAGATTGTGTCATGAATTAAAGTTTATAAATACTTGCATATAATATCGTAAAAATATTATTGTTTTCGAATGTATACAATATATTTGAATGATTAGATAGATAATTTATGAAGCAACGAATAGACTTGAAATGTGAAAGCAGCCAAGAGTGGATAGATACTGTGATGTCTGATTTTGATTCCTTTTTACAAGACCATGCAAATTGTGAAAGAAAAGCAAGTAGTATGGCGATGAGCTTCGTTGCTAAATTTCCTGATCGGCTAGATATTATTCCCGAGCTAATAGCGACGGCAGTTGAAGAATTAGAACATTTCAGAGATGTTTATGATATTATGCAAAACAGAGGTATTTCATTACCACATGAAATTGAGAAAGATCAATATGTAGCAGATTTGATTAAAACATGTAGATCAGGGAAGGAAGAAAGGTTTATGGATCGGCTATTATTGGCTTCACTTTTAGAAACTAGGGGAGCTGAACGCTTTAGAATGATCTATGAAGCACTCCCCGAGGGAGCACTTAAGAAATTTTATCATCGTTTATGGGCTTCTGAAGCAAAGCATGGAGAGATATTTGTAGATATGGCACTACAATATTTTGAAAAAGAAGAAGTATATAATAGATTAGAGCAAATGAGTTTGGATGAGGCTACGATTCTTATGGCCCTTCCACTGAAAGCGGCTTTACATTAATACATGGAATTTTTCCAATTTAAAAATATCGACACCCCTCAGAAAGGAGATTTATTAATCTCTGAACCGCTCTTGCCCGATCATAATTTCGATCGCACAGTTATTTTATTATGTGAACACAATGAAGAAGGGTCATTCGGTTTTGTTTTAAATAAAATATCAATGCTTAATGTTGAAGAAGTGTTGCAAGACATACAAAACTTCAATATTAATTTATTTGTTGGAGGACCTGTACAGCAGAATACGCTACACTTTATACATGATATTGAAGCATTATATGAAGGTGGTCAAGTCATCCAAGATGGCTTATGTTGGGGAGGAGACTTTGAAAAATTAATTGATTTAGCCAGTATTGGTGCTATTGATTCAAATAAAATTAGGTTTTTCGTAGGTTATAGTGGTTGGTCTGAATTTCAATTACAGCAAGAGATAGAAGAAAACACTTGGATTGTGGCCAGAAATGTGCACCCTTCTTTTATATTTAACACACGCCCCGAGAACTTATGGAAGGATACTTTACAGAAAATGGGAGGAAGGTTTAAGGTTTATGCAAACTATCCTACAGACCCTAATTTAAACTAATACCCATATTCCAAGTATTTTTCATTAATATTGTAGTTACTTCCAAAAGAGAAATATAAAGATAATGATTGAAGAAAAAGGCACTTCTAGCGATTCTGAAGAAAATGAAATTAATTCAGAGGTTCAGAAGGATAATCAGGTAGACGATTCAGCAAAAAACACTGAAGAAGCAACGCTAAGTACTGAGCAGGCAGCAAGCGAAGAAGAAAAACAAGCAGAAGAACCAGCTACCTTAGTTGATAAGGTTGATGATTCACCAGAGGATCCATCGAAAGGGGAGTCAAGTCCTGTTGAAAAAGAGGCGGTACATGAAGACGAAGAGAATCAAGAAGAAGCTGCTCAAGAGGAAGATTTACCCGATTACACAGATTTCTCGAAAGAACAATTAGTAGAAACAATCAAGGAAGTAGCCCATCAAGATGATTTCAGAAGGGGAGACGGGATTTTAAAAGAGATAAAGCCATTGTTTGATGCGTTTTATGAAACAGAGAAGCGCGAGGCATTAGCTAATTTTCTATCAGAGGGAGGAGAAGAAGCTGATTTCGCGATGAATCATGATGATTTAAATGATCGTTTTAACGCAAATCACCAACTTTATAAAGACAAGAGAAGAAAATACTTTAAAGATTTAGAAAGACAAAGGGACGATAATTTAAAGAAGAAAGAAGACATTCTTAACAAGCTGCGTGAGTTAGTTGCTGCAGAGGAAACCATTACTGGTTTAAATGTAATTAAAGACATCCAAAATGAATGGAAGTCTATTGGACAGGTGCCTGGGCCTCAAGCAAGAACACTTTGGGCTAATTATAATGCCTTGTTAGATCGTTACTACGATCAAAGAAGTATACTATTTGAGTTAAAAGAGTTAGACCGTAAGAAAAATCTAGAAGCAAAATTAATCCTTTGTGACAAGGCTGAGGTACTTGCTGAGGAAAAAGATGTTCCTTCAGCTGTTAAGCAATTGAATGATTTGCATGAAGATTTTAAACACATCGGTCCCGTACCAAAAGAAAAGCAAGAGGCATTATGGCAACGATTCAAGGCTGCTTCGGACTCTGTTTATGAAAAGCGAAAAGGTTATTTAGATAATTTAAAGGATATCCACTCAGAGAATTTGAAAAAGAAGGAAGTTATCATCACTAAAATGGAACCTTTTCTTTCGTTTGACTCTGATAAGATCAAAGAATGGAATAGTAAAACGAAGGATTTATTAGCCATTCAAAAGGACTGGGAAACCACGGGTCAGGTTCCTAAAGAAAACGTTAAGCATATCAATAAAACTTTCTGGTCAAACTTTAAGCAGTTTTTTTCGAACAAGCATGAATTCTTTAAGAGGTTAGATCAAATGCGTGAAGACAACCTGAATAAGAAAAAGGAGCTTGTTAACGAGGCATTAAGCTTAGCAGACAGTACTGAGTGGAATAAAACAGCAGATAAGCTTAAGAAGCTTCAAAACCATTGGAGGGAGGTGGGACCCGTTCCAGAAAAATTCCGTGAATCTGTTTATAAAGAATTTAAGTCAGCTTGTGATAAGTTCTTCGAAAACAAGCGAGCAGGTAGTCAAGAGGCTGAAAAAGAGTTTGGCGATAATTTAAAAGCCAAAGAAGATATTATTGCACAGATAAATGGCCTAGAGCCAGGTGATATTGAGCAGCTAGAAGCCTATGAAGAAGCTTTTGGTAAATTGGGATTTGTACCGCGTAATGCAATTCAACCAAACAAAGAACAATTCGCAGACGCTGTCAACTCATTTATAGAGAAGTCTGAAGCTGTTTTAAGCGAAGAGCAGTTAAATAAGGTGAAGTTGATGGCGCAGATTACCAAGATTATGGCAGGGCCTAATGCTGGTAAGAAGCTAAATCAAAAAGAGCATGGTCTAAGGAAGAAGATTTCAGACTTAAATAATGATATCGTTACGTGGAAGACCAATTTGGAATTTTTTGCTTCATCTAAAACTGCTGATAATCTTAAAAAGGAATTTAATTTAAAAATTGAAGAGGCTGAGAAAGAGATATCCCTGTTAAAGAAGCAGTTACGGATTGTGATATCTATAGAGTAAAAAATAATTTATTTTTTTTTCAAAATGGGTTTGTATTAAACAAATGAGCCTCTATCTTTGCAACCGCAATGAGAGAAATAAACCACTCAAAATTGTAAAAAAAGCCTCTTTAGCTCAGCTGGTAGAGCAACTGACTTGTAATCAGTAGGTCGCTGGTTCGATCCCGGCAAGAGGCTCAAAGCCATCCATATTTGGATGGCTTTTTTTTATTTCAGAGGCCATAATAATTGACCTTTGGTCCTTGAGTCAAAAAAATCAGGACATTGGCCGTCACCAAGGCCAGTAACTCCTCCATCTGGATGGCATATTAACTTACAGCTACTATTTAGGAGTTTGTTGTATTGATCCGCCCCGTTCATTTTAATATAATAGACTACATCCTCCTGGAGTTGATACTGCCAGATTTCTTTAATATTACTGTTTAGCTCCATCCGCTCAATTAAATCGTTTATGCAGGTGCTTGAACTATTTTGCTTAGTGAGGCTACAGCTTTGCAACATGAAAATGAAATAAACACTGATAAGGATAGTTTGAGCAATCATAGGAAGAATAATAAGTGTTTTATTATTATAAAAATAATATTAAAGTGATTTCTGAGAAAAGGTATTTTTTTGGTCTTACGCATAATTAGGTAGTAAGAAGAAATAGCAGTGTATTAATTGGCGGCAGTAGGAATCACCTAACAATTGTTAGGTTTTTGTTTGGTTATGCCTTTTAATATGATTTACTTACTCGGATTAAATACGATAGTATTTAAATTTTTTATAACCAAAAACCTAATATGTTATGCGAAAAATTAATTTTTTCATAAGCAGGATAGTACTGCTTATACTAATTTCAACAAGTATGGCCTTAGCCCAAGGTCAAATTGAGATCTTACAGAAAAATATTTCGGTAGGAGGTACTCCAAAGTTTATTGAATTCAATCCACAGCAATCTTACAGGGCTAGTGAGGCAAGAATAGCTTTACAAGAGCAACTTAATGCTCCGGAGCAGGATGAATTTAAGCTAAGCAAGATTAATGTTGATGACCACGGTTACGAACATCAAAAATTTCAGCGATATCATCAGAATGTTAAAGTAGAGTATGGTGATTATAGCACTCATGCCAAGAATGGAGTAATAGAATCCATGAATGGGGAGTACTTAAACATTAAAAATATCAGTATTAGCCCTTCTATAGATGAAGCTTCGGCATTGCAAAAAGCATTGGGTTTTATGGGCGCATCAGAATATATGTGGGAAAATCCATCTGAAAATGCAGGCGCGTTAATAGGTAAGGAGTCTTTTTATCCAAAAGGTGAGCTAGTATTTGTTAAGAATTTTAACGCCACAACTAAAGGAGAGGAGAATGAAGTGGTGTTAGCGTATAAATTTGATGTTTATGCCCAAAAGCCTGTACGGAGAGATTACATCTACGTAGATGCTCATACTGGAGTAATTGTACATAGCAATGCTATTATTAAGCATGCTGTAGCTACAGCTACTGCGGCGACTAGGTATAGTGGCAATAAATCCATTAAAACTGATAGTAATGCGGGCAGTTATAGATTGAGAGATTATACCAGAGGAAATGGTATTGAAACTTATGATATGAATACAGGCACAAATTATGGAAATGCGGTTGATTTCACTGATAATGATAATAATTGGACTAGTGCAGAGCACGATAATTCAGCGAAAGACAATGCAGCACTAGATGCGCATTGGGGAGCGCAGATGACTTTTGATTACTTTAGCACAAGACATGGTAGAAATAGTTATGACAATAATGGTTCAGCTATTAAAAGTTATGTTCACTACGATAATGCATATGATAATGCTTTCTGGAACGGATCTGTGATGACTTATGGTGATGGAAGTGGGACATACTTTGATGCACTTACAAGCTTAGATGTGGCAGCGCATGAAATTGGCCATGCTGTATGTACTAATACAGCTAATTTGGTTTATCAAAATGAATCAGGAGCAATGAATGAAGGCTTCAGTGATATCTGGGGAGCTTCAGTAGAATATTTTGCTGCTCCAGAGAAATCTGCATGGTTAATTGGAGAGGATATCGAAAGACGTCCGGGAAGTGCTGCTTTGCGTTCTATGTCAGATCCAAACTCAGAAGGTCAGCCTGACACATATAAAGGGACTAGTTGGTACAGCGGTACTGCTGATAACGGAGGCGTACACACAAATAGCGGTGTTTTAAATCATTGGTTTTATATTTTATCAATCGGTAAGAGTGGTACAAATGATATAGGAAACAGCTACGCTGTCTCAGGTATTAGCATTGAAAAGGCGGCGCAAATTGCGTATAGATTGGAAAGCGTTTATCTGTCATCAAATTCTACTTATGCGGATGCACGTACTTTTGGTATTAAAGCTGCTGAAGACATCTACGGTCTTGGCTCTTTAGAAGTCATTGCGACTACCAATGCTTGGTTTGCTGTTGGTATAGGAAGCGCCTATGGGCAAATTTCTTATTGCAGCTCTCAAGGAAATAACAGTAGCTATGAGTGGATGGCATCAGTAAATGTAGGGTCTTTCACTAACAACTCTGGCGCAGCAGGCTACACAGATTTTACCGCTATGACGGTTGCATTAGCCGCTGGAAGTACCAATGCAGTGAGTCTATCACCTGGTTTCTCTGGTACCACATATAATGAGTATTGGAAAATCTGGATCGATTTTAATGAAAATGGCAGCTTTGAAGATGCAGGAGAGTTAGTTTTTAATTCAGGAGCACTAAGCAAAACAACCGTGACTGGTACAGTAAGTATCCCTGCTGCAGCAGATGGTATTACAACAAGGATGCGCGTAAGTATGAAATATAATGCTGCCCAAACTGCCTGCGAGTCGTTCTCATATGGCGAAGTCGAGGACTATACGGTGACAATAGAAGGCAACACCACACCGACTTGTACAACACCAAGTGGACTAGCCACAAGTAGTCCTTCTAATAATTCTGTTAGTACAAATTGGAATGCTGTGAATGGTGCAAATAGCTACGATATAAGGTATAAATCGGTTAGCGGTAGTACTTGGAGTACAAAGAATGTAACTTCAACTAGTACCTCCCTGACCGCTTTGAGTGCCGGTACGGATTATGAGACACAAGTAAGTGCAAATTGCGCTAGCGGTAGTTCTTCTTATTCTGCCTCAGTTAACTTCACCACTCCTTATACATGTAACGTACCAACGGCCTTAAATGTAGCTTCAGTTGCTGCTAGCGCTGCTACAGTAGATTGGTCTTCTGTAGCATTTGCGAATTCATATGGTGTGCGGTATAGAGTTGCGGGTACAACTACTTGGAATACTACTAATGCGTCAAGTAATTCCAAAGCTATTTCGGGTTTATCAGCATCAACTACTTATGAAGTTCAGGTACGCACTGTTTGCGGGAATGGTAATTCAGCTTATTCAGCAAGCGCAAACTTCACGACAAGTGGCGGTAGCATTTCCTATTGTGGCTCAAACGGAAATGATGCTTCATATGAATGGATAGACTATGTTTCACTAAATAATATGACTAGAACTTCAGGCAATGATGGAGGATATTATGATGCTACTGCATCTGTAGCAAATGTAGCTGCTGGTTCCACGAATACTATGTACGTAAGTGCAGGGTTTAGAAGCTCCAGCTATACCGAATATTGGAAGGTTTGGATTGATTTAAACCAAGATGGAGACTTCACTGATGCAAATGAATTATTGGTAAATGGGTCTTCCTCAAGTAGTGCAAATCTAAGTGCTACTTTGAATATCCCAGCAACAGCCTTATTAGGGGTGACAAGAATGAGAGTAAGTATGAAATATAATAGTGCTCAGACTACTTGTGAGTCGTTTGCTTATGGTGAAGTAGAAGACTATACGGTCAATATTGGGAGCGCGGCTTCAATTGCTGGATTTACTACAGATATCAGTGATAGCCATCCTTTAGGAGATGAGTTGCCTAAAAACTTATATACTATTTATCCAAATCCAACAAAAGATCTGCTTAACTTATATATGACGGAAAAATCAGAGCATTTTAAAGTTCAGGTATTGGACCTTTCAGGTAAATTAATTTTTAAGCATACATTTGATAATCAAAAGATGTCTATAAATGTAGCTTCTTTAGCTGCAGGTGTTTACTTTATTCAAATAGAAGGAGGCAAAGAGCAAGTGATTGAAAAATTTATTAAAGAATAATCAATAAAAGAGCTATTTTAAAAAGGCTGATAGAGAAATCTATTGGCCTTTTTTTATGCCTAAAACGGATAAAATCTATTTATTTAGGTCGTTTTAGATAAATTTGTA
>JBKEFO010000121.1:0-9211 GCA_046709585.1 Marivirga sp. | reverse complement strand
AAATATTATCAGTGGCAGCATACACGTAGGGTTCTTCACCTTCTACTATCGTTTTTCTGCTTGTGGGCTTGTCAAATAACTCAGCTATTAAGGTGCCGTTGAAGCCTGCGAGCATAGTGCCATTATGGTCAGCAACAAAACCTGATACTACTACTCTATCCTGGGATTTAATTGTATCATTACCTGATGAAACACTTTCTATTGACTCAACCAATATCTGCTTTTTAGGTACGCCTAATGAAAGGCTAGGATCCCCTAGGAGTATAAAGTTTCTGTTTTTGACACCACTAATCGAGTTGTTTTTCGTGTCCCTTATTATATCTCCGAGTTTTTTTCCTTCCCCTGTCGTTGTCCTTTCAAATGCACTTTGATAGAATGCTTTGTTTAGTTCAAAATTGGTATTAGAAAAAACAGGCCTAGATGTCGTCAATAAACCAATGGCACCTGAATTTTTTTGATGCAATAATACTTGGGCACCAGAAGTAAGTGCCGGTGAATCATGTCTGCCAAATTCACAAGTAGCAGTGATAAATAATGGGAAATGATCTGTATTACGCCAAGTGCTAATCAAGTTATTGGTCAATATTGCTTCATCTGTCCAGCTATTATAGGCTCCATGGCCAATATAATTAACAATAAGGGCTCCTTTCTGCATCATCTTGCTTAGCGCTTCTTGCATAGCAGGTGAACGCTCATAGCTAGCAAATACCTCCTGCTCATAACTGCCTACATATAATTTGTTTGGATGAACACCTCCATAGTTTTTAGCTAAGGAATCAGCTAGCTGATCACTTTGTCGATAGAACGAATTGACATCAGCATTCACATCTTCGTCATCTGCAACAAAGTATAACTCATTTCTCCACTTCCCTTGTAGATCACTGTCACTTTCATAGCGAATAATCTTGTTGACACTGTTCAAAGCCTCTTCCGCGGTCCTACAGGGTATTCGCCCAATTCCAAGTTCCATATCGCTGATGTCTGATGAACTCTCAATCCATTCCCCTTCATTTTCATCCATAAAAGCATAAAAATCATCAGAAGAATAGGTTGCCGTAGGGCTGACTGAATTTATAGATTGGTAAATTGGAATATAATTAGTGTTGTTAGCTACCCTATCCTTATAATCGTACGAGGCTGCTCCTATGAATAATACATATTTGAGCTTCTGCGGTTCCGCCAAAAAATGCGCTCTAATAAAGTTCCGTAGTGCTGAAACATCCCTTCTTCCAGAGCCATATTGATCAAAAACATCTCTTTGATCGACCACTTTAACAGAATAACCATCGATGGCAGTCCTGTGAGCCGCTAATAGATGAGCTGCCTGAATAAATTGTGCGTGACTAACAATTAACAGGTCCGGAATGACCGCTGATTCCAAAGAAAATGATGAACGTTGACGGATAAAATTTGGTCTAAAAGCCTGATCCGCATTAAAAGCTACAAATTGCACTTCCTGACCAATCAACGGGGCGTAGTGAAATTTCCCATTGTCAGTCAAGGTGACAAGTGAAGGTGATAAATGGTTAGAAACATCCCATATTAACTCCGGGTTATCGCTGCCGAAATTCACAGAAAAGGGATTACCCTCTTGATATTTTCTATTCCTCAGCACTATCTGTGAGGCCCCAAACTGTAGCTGCAGTGGAACTGATAAAAATAAATAATCTAATTTTCCTTCCGACCGAAGTTGGCTGCTCGGTAAATGTGAAAGTTTTATGCTTAATCGCTGTTCACCACTAATCAAAGAAGTGTTGAAATCACTTTTATTGTTGACAATATAGCCTTCATTCGAATAGTCAATTGGACTGATAGATGGCAGATCCTGATAGGCTAACAAAAAATCCCCTACATAAATTCGTAGGGTGTCCTTGCTAAAACTCTGACCCAAATATTGGGTTTCAACCACCATCTTTTGATTATTCTGAATAGGATGTGGGAGTTCAAATTCAAACGTCCGCGTTTTGTCCACGAAGAACGATTCCCCGAACCATTTCCTCCCAGAGCTTAGAATGTTTCTCAATTCTTGCTCATGGATAAGCATATGATCATAATAATCCAATTCCGTTTGTGCATTAGCCACTTGAAGATTACTGGCAGTAATTAATTTCTGATTACCGCTAAAATTGATATCGACAAAATAATATAGGCTGTCGGCATAGTAATTTTTTTCGTAAGAATACTTTTCTAGTACCGCATCAAAGTACAACTCATCAACATGATCGGCGTAAAATAATACGGCCTCGTTTTCGTCTAACTTGCTGTCATCGTTAGAAAGCAAATACATTCCTAGCGGCTGTGGGCTAGTTGAGTAACTATCTTTATTCCTTTGAGGAATAACACCACCTTCCATCCCATATACCTGTACTTTTTGAGGGTCTACTGTCAGCGGGTCAATCCCTGCATCTCTAAAAAACTGTTGGTCTAATTTATATACTCCTTCTTGAGTCGTGGCTATTTTCAATAGACCGTCTTTTTCAAACAAGCCTTGCGCACCTAACGTGAGTGCGTAGCAATAAAAGAAAAAGAAAAGAAAGTATATTTTCATTCAGCTTAATATGTCTTGGATGGTTGTCAACAAAAAAAACAGGGGTTTAAGTTCTCATTGTGATAAGATTTTTTGCGATAGATAACACTATATAGAAAACAATAACGAATGAAATCCCTGAAAATTGGAATATTGCTAATATCACAATAGCGCAGAAAATAAGCAGATAGCTATAAAGGTTATCAGTAATACTGTAAGACTTAAATTTTAATGCTATCATTCTGAGTTCAGCAACTAATAAGAATGAAAATATAATGGTGATTATTGATAATGCTGTTTTTGTAAAAATAAAATCAAACAATGGGTGCCCCTTCAAGAAAAATAGTGAACAAACAAATAATGCATTAGCAGGTGTCGGCAACCCAATAAATTCTTCTGACTGCCTAGTGTCAACATTAAACTTCGCTAATCTAAAAGCAGATAATACCGCAATTAAAAAAGCCACATAAGCAAATTCGTCTGCACCAGCATCCAGTAGTAAATGATACATGACAAATGAGGGTAAAACCCCAAAAGTAACCATGTCCGCTAATGAGTCAAGCTGCTTGCCTATTTCAGAATGAACCTGTAATAACCTTGCTACGAAGCCATCAAAGAAATCAAATACTGCCGCCAAGGCGATGCAGATAATGACATTTTCATAATCCCCCGCTATCGCAAAAAGTATCCCTACGCAACCTGCTAATAAATTTGCGGCAGTTATTAGGTTAGGTATTTGTTTTTTTATCATGTCGCTATCTTATCGCACAAAATGGATTGCTTTGCTTCTCCTTACCCAAAGTTGTCGTATCTCCGTGGCCCGAATATACCACTACATCATCATGGTATTTAAATAATTTCTGTTGGATACTAGCAATTAAGGTATCGTGATCACCCCCAGGCAAATCAGTTCTTCCGATACTGCCTTGAAAAAGCACATCACCACCGACAAAAATTCTTTCCTTTTCATTCATCAATCCAATATGGCCTGGTGCATGACCTGGTAAATGAATCACCTCAAAAGAAATATTTCCAACCGTGATTTGCTGTCCCTCCTGAATCATCTCTGTAGGTTGGGCAGGCATATAATTGGCGAATCCATAATTCGATGCATAAGTAGGAACTGCCTGTAAAACTGGTAAGTCAAGCTCATGCATTATGAAAGGTACTTTCCACTTTTTCAAGACAAAATCATTCCCTAAAACATGGTCTATATGACAATGTGTGTTCAGCAATTTTACAACCTTCAGTTGTTCAGCCTCTACGAATTCTAGTAATTCCCTTTGTTCGTAATCCTCATAGCACCCAGGATCAACTATCATCGCCTGCTTAGTGTCGTCGTAAACGACATAAGTGTTCTCCATAAAAGGATTGAAAACAAATTGTTTAATATGTATCATATTATAACATCTTTCCTGCAAATTTGCTGAAATTTACACAGATAGCCTAAAAACCTATAATTTATCTATGGAAGTTGATTTTATTATTGTCGGACACGGTATAGCGGGGATTAACATAGCCCATCAGTTAGAGGAAAATAAACAATCCTATGTATTGTTTAATGCAGACAGTTCTCATACGAGTTCGAAGATTGCTGCGGGTCTATATAACCCTATTACTGGGAGGAAGATGAAGCATACTTGGATGGCTCAAGAACTTTTCCCTCTTTTACAACAGACCTACAAGCATTTAGAAGATAAATTAAATGTGAAATGCTTGCATGAGCAACCTATCTACAGGCCATTTAAGAACATTGAAGAGCAGAATGAATGGTTATCTAATAAAGTTTCTGAAGACATTTTTATTAAAGAAATTTATACCAGCACACAGTTTCCGGGAATAATACAGGATGATTTTGGCGGTATCATGCTTCAAAACAGTGGGTTTTTAGATTTAAAAAGTCTGATTGAATCTCACAAAGCTTACCTGATAGAAAAACAACTTTATTTCGAGGAGCAATTTAATGCTGAAGAAATAACACATTACCCTAACAAAATAACTTACAAAAATATTTCAGCGAAACAGCTAATCTTTTGCGATGGTCCAATAGCTAAAAACAACTTTTTTAATTGGGTGCCAACCGCACCTGTAAAGGGAGAAATACTACATATTGTTCCTGAAAAACCGCTACCTAACAACATCATTTTTAACAGAGGGGTGTTTATGGTCAAAAATCCAGCACACCCTTACTATCGCGTGGGCAGCACCTATCATTGGAAAGACTTGGATTGGCAAACGACAGATGAGGCCAAAGATCAGCTGGTAGAGCGATTGAGATCTTTGTTGAAGATTGAATTTAAAATCGTAGGGCAGGAAGCAGGTATTCGTCCTGCCTCTAAAGATAGAAGACCACTAGTTGGAGCGCATCCAGAAAAAAAGAATATCTACCTGTTTAACGGACTAGGAACGAAAGGCGTTTCTCTAGCTCCGTATTTTGCAAAAAATTTAATAGAACACATAATTTTAGGACTTAAAATAGATGATGCAGTAAACATTAATCGTTACTATTCATTATATTAATGTTCTATTATATGATACGTAAAATATTTTCAATATCAGTATATACTATTTGCTTGATTGGTCTCTGTGATCTCTCTCCTGAGAAGATCTCTGCGCAAGATTTTGGGGAGCAATTTGGTAGAAACAGTATTCAGTACAGGTTTTTTAATTGGAAATATTACAGTACACCTCATTTTGAAATTTATTATTATCCTGGCGGTCAGAAATTAGCGAATGAGTTAACTGTCTCACTTGAAGAGCAACATGAGACCATTACAGATATCCTAGGCTATGCACCCTATGCAAAAACAAAAATATTTTTATACAACAATAATTTAGAACTAAATCAAAGCAATGTCGGGCTTGGCGAAGCCAATTTCACAATTGCTGGCCAAACAAATTTCTTAAAAAACCAGATTCAAATTGCCTTCGAAGGCTCTGTCAGCGACTTCAATAAAAAGCTAAAGTTTTTGATCGCTGAGAGTTATGTTAATGATATGCTCTTTGGAGGTTTAATCTCGGAGGTGTTTGCCTCATCCTACCTATTTACTATTCCTGATTGGTTTACTGAAGGGATTGCCGCTTATATCGCTTATGGATGGGATGGGAAGATGGATGATTTCGTTCGTGAATTCCTATCAAAGGAAAATGTTAACAAAATTGTTAAGTTAGAAGGGGAATCAGCGAAATTAGCAGGACAGTCCATATGGAACTTTATAGCTGAGAAATATGGTAGGATTAGCGTTTCGTCGGTGCTTAATCTAACACGTATTATAAGAAATGAAGAGAAAAGTATTTCAAATAGCTTAGGCATTTCATATACCCAATTTTTAATGGAGTATAAAGACTTCTATCTATCTAACCAGATTGAAAATACAGAAAAATTACCTGCTCACGAGTACAAAATAGCAAAGTCAATAAAAAATGGTGCCCTCTACCAGTCTGAAATAAGTCCTGATGGCAATTGGCTAAGTTACTCGATTAATAAAAATGGTAAATATAAAGTCTACATTAAGGACTTAAGCACAGAAAAAACTAAATTAATATTTAGAGGTGGAATTAAACGGATGGACCATAAAGCCTATGTTAAAGCACCTGTTTTTAATTGGGGTGACAGTCTAACATTTGGAGTAGTTGACTATAAAAACGGAATAAATATTCTAAATATTTATAATCCGTACACCAAAGAGTGGAAGGTAAGATCCCTTAGGAAATATGAACAAATTAACTACCTCGATATTTACCCGAATGGAAAAACTGCTGTCATCAGTGTAAATGTCAAAGGGCAAAGCGATTTGTACCTTATAAGTATAGATAAATCAAATTCTCGTAGGCTTACAAACGATATTTACGACGATATATATCCACATTTCATAGTGGACACCAAAAAGTTTGTATTCAGTTCCAATAGGCCGAATGATTCCACAAACAACATTGACAAGAAATTTTCAACTATTGAAAAACATCTAAACTTATTCCTTTACGATATTGATGATTTCGAAAACCCTATCAAGAAAATAACGAACGACTTAGGAAACAATATTAAGCCCATAGCAATTGACAGCACACGTATTGTCTATTTAAGTAATAAATCAGGTATAAATAATTTATATCAATATGATTTAAAAACTGAGCTTCAAAAACAAATCACAGCTTATCCTACAGGAATACAGCAGTACAGCATCAATCCCGCTGCCGAATTAATAAGCTTCAGTGCCTATAAAGATCAAAAACTATCGCTTTATTTAACCGATTTCAAGCAAGACCAAGAGGCCAAATTTTTGATGTCAACCTTCAGAAAGCAAGTCGAATTGAGCAGACAAATTTATTTAAGAAATACTGAGAATGACAATAATAGAAATAAGCTGTCTGCACTATCAGAAAGTGTTGCAATCAGCAATACTGAAATCGTTGATTCCACATCACTTACTAGTAAATTAGATGCCGACGACTTTAATTTTGAATCAAATGATTTTGTAGTAAAGTCCAACCAAAGTAGCTTGCTAAAAAACCTTAGTCAGTTAAGAAAGAAAAGAAGCACAGTCGGCCCACTTGATTATGAGCCTTCATTCGAGGTCGACAATGTCACTGTATCATTCCTATTCGATCCACTTTTTGGCTTTTCGCCATTTATGGACTATCAAATGAACGACTTACTAGAAAACAATACGTTCTCTGGTGGTCTAGCATCTTCTGTTTTTAATCAGGTCTCAGGGAATTCCAATAGATTTTATGGTGAATATAAATATCTACCACGCTTAGTAGATTATAGTGTTAGATTTGATAGGAAAGCCTATACCTTCAGGATTGAAGAAGGCACCGTAGAGCAAAAATATGCCCTAAACAAACTGCAGTTAGGTTTCTCTATGCCTCTTTCCACTACCCTAAGAGCATCCTTTCAACCTGCCATTGGTATGCGCTCATTTGTTGAAACTGGTAGCACAATATTTGGGGCCGGTCCTACTGGTACTTTTGCAAAAAGTCCCTTGGAAACTGAATTCCTTTATGGCGGTAGCCTAAACCTAGTTTACGATAACAGCGAAGTCTTAGGTTTTAATATCAGACAAGGCAGCAGGGCAAAAATTAGTTTCGAAAATCACAACTTCAGCTCTGGTACTGATCAATCATTTTTTAAGTTTTCAGTAGACCTAAGGCATTATCAAAAAATATACAAGGAAATAACTTTTGCTACCAAATTATTTGCTGGTAGCTATTTTGGTAGCAATGCTCCCTACTTCTTATTAGGAGGATTGGAAAACTGGGCTACTCTCCAACGTTCGGGCAATATCAGGACTGAAACAGAAGCAAATGATGATATATCATCCAATCCATTAGCAGTAGTTTCTACCAAGAGTGCCGTCAAGAATAATAATATTTTATTTCATGATTTTGTAACTGGCTTAAGAGGCTTTAGAATCAATGAGCTAAATGGAAGAAAGACGCTATTATTAACAAATGAATTGAGAATACCACTATTTAGAGCACTAAGTACAAATGCCATTAAGTCTAGTTTTTTAAGGAATTTCCAAGTAATTGGCTTCTATGATATTGGTACCGCTTGGAACGGCGGCAATCCATGGGATAGCGACAACAGCATCAACACAGAAATCATTGTAAGGCCTACTTTTGAGGCGGTAATAAAAAACTACAAAAACCCGTGGCTCTCTAGCACGGGTCTAGGTATTTCCACTGTACTCTTTGGCTACTATGGAACCTTATATTATACAATTCCAATTGAAGACTACAAGTTTAAAGACCCAGCCATATTACTAGGCATAGGATATAATTTCTAATATACTCATGATCAGATCAATGACAGGTTTTGGTAGCAGCTCGCTCACCAAAGAATCAATTACAACGACAGTGGAAATAAAATCGCTAAATTCTAAATTCTTAGATCTGGCGCTAAAAATTCCACGTGTTATCTCAGATAAAGAGATTGACATCAGAAATAGCATAAACAAAGAACTAGTTAGGGGTAAAATTTCATTTTCAATCCACTATACGACGTCAACGAATGAAACTATAAAGTACAATATCAACCAAGAGCTCTTTAAAGTATACTTGGCTCAATTTCGAACCCTTGAACAAAGCAGCGGCCAGCTCTTCAACGACATCTTAAAGTTGACATTAGAGGCACCAAACGTTATCGAACAGCTTGAAGAGAGCTTGGACACAGAAAAATGGGATATGATAGGTGCAGCAATACAAATGGCAATAGCTGACTGTAATAATTCTAGGCTTGAAGAAGGAGAGAAGTTAGCTGCTATTTTACACGGTTATGTTAATAACATCAGAGAGGCTTTACAAGCTATCCAAGTCATTGAACCTAATAGGCTCATCAAGATCAAAGAAAAGATAACGAACACCATCAAGGAACTTACAGACGCCGTGGACTACGACAAAGATCGCTTGGAACAAGAATTAATTTATTATTCGGAAAAATTAGATATAAACGAGGAAATTGAACGACTAAGCATCCACCTAGCTAGCTATCAAAAATCTTTAGGTAGCGATGAAAGCCAGCATGGTAAGAAGCTTGGGTTCATCTCTCAAGAAATTGGTAGGGAAATCAATACTATAGGCTCTAAAGCAAACAATGCTGAGATCCAACACCATGTTATTATTATGAAGGAGGAGTTAGAAAAGATCAAAGAACAGACACTTAATATTCTGTAACGGTAT
>JBKEFO010000120.1:0-9213 GCA_046709585.1 Marivirga sp. | reverse complement strand
ATTTCAGCGGCTACAAACTGACCAATGTTCATTTGCTGCTGAAAAACCAAAATGCCCCCTATTAGCAACAAACCTGCTGCTACTAAAGCTTTAAAGGCGATCATCATCGAAAATTGGCTTACAACAACTTTGAAATGCGATTGCCTCGACTTTAGGTAGTTCTCTGTATTCCTGTCATTATTTTCGAGTGGCAAGGTAGAATCTGTTGCCATTTTAAAAGTCTCTACATTTCTTGCCAACTCTTCAAGCCAATGGGCTGTCTGATACTTATAATGAGATTCGTCCATACTTGTTTTCAAACCTTTTGGGCCTGTGAAACGAATTATCATAAAAATTAATATGACTAACAGGAATGAGAAAATAATAAAGAAAGGATGGTAAAACGAGAGTAGTATTAGTCCAAATAGAATTTGTAATGCTCCTGTGCTAAAGTCTAAAAGAATTTTTGACAAACCTTTCTGTACTGAAACAGTATCAAAAAATCTATTAATCAACTCCGGCAAATAAGTATCTTTAACCTGGTTCAGGTTGAAGCGAGGAATTCTATAGGCAAACTCAAAAGATGCCTTAGTAAAAATTTTCTGCTGCAGTGTCTCCGTAATTGACAGCTGTTTCACTTGTAAAACACCGGTAATAATGATTCCCAGAATTACAAATATCACTAATAAGATCCACGAGGTACTTACATCACCCCCCATGATAAAATTAATGATTGCTTGTATTCCTAATGGTAAAGTCAAACTAATTAAACCCGCAAAAATACCATAGATATAGATTATAACAATCAAGTCTTTCTCTGGTCGTAGCAGATCTATAAATCGCTGAAATGGATTTTTTTCACCTTTAGCTGCCATTATTTACGATTTAAATTGTTCATAATCATTTGATAAAATATATGCGCCCTATTTTTCCCTCCCTCGTGCACATTAAAATCAGTAAGAGAGGGTAAGTGTATAGCAAAGAATTGTTGATGTATAATCCCTTCTAAGCAAGTACTAGCAAGGGTATTCGGGTAGGCAATTTTAGGGTCAATCTCTTTAATAATACCCACTATCCGTCTCGAAACATTTTTGAAGGCTATAAAGAAGCCTGATTTGTTATCTTCATCAACCTCCTTCGTCAGATAGGCTTTTCCAGATTCCGCAATAACAATTGCATTTAGCTTTTCAATTGACAAGATAGTGTTATCTGATTGAAATTTTGGCGGATCAGATAATAGTGTGAGGGCTTTCATTAACTGTTCTTCAGGGGCCGTGATATTGTGAATCTCAAAAACAATAATATACTCTAAGTACGCCCAATAATAATTAATAAAATAGATGAGTAACTTATGCTTGTTTTCAAAGTATCGGTAGATGGAACTTTCTGCAGTATCAAGTGCTTTTGCAAGCTTTTTGAAAGTGAAACTTTCCAAGCCTATCGTATGAATTAATTCTAATGAAGTAGACAAAAGCCGGAGCCCTAGCTCAGAACTCTCAGGATTTTTAAGATAAATATGTTCATTTACCTTTATATGTATATTCGGAAATAATTTGTCCATGCCCCTAGTATTAATACTCACTAAACTGCAAGTATTACTAGCAGCTGAACGGAGTAGTTCTATTTTTGTTCAATTAAAGACACTAACTTCTTTAAAAAATTTTATTTCGATTGAGAATTCCATTAGGGTCAAACGCTCTTTTGATACCTCTCATTAAGGCGAGGTTAATTTCTGGCATAGCAAGTGGCATATAAGGCCGTTTGGCTATTCCTATACCATGTTCACCCGACAGCGTACCACCAAGTGCCACCACCTTCATAAAAATCTCTTTTATTCCATCATTGACTTCATTATTCCAATAGTCATCTGAAAGATCTTCTTTCATAATGTTGATATGTAAATTACCATCACCAGCATGTCCATAACACACGGAATTAAAACCATATTTTTTTCCGATTTCTTTTATGGCTACTATTAAGGCTGGTAAGTTACCCCTTGGAACCACCACATCTTCTGCTTTAGTTAAAGAGTATGCATTTACCGCGGGGCTGACATTTCTTCGGAGCTTCCACAATTCATCTTTTCTACTTTGATTATCAGCAAACAAGACTTCGCCAACATCAAAGCCCTCCAGAACTTTCAATATCGTTTCCGCATCTTTCATGAGCACCTCTTCGTCGTTACCGTCTAATTCCATTAACAAATGGGCATGAATATTTTCTGGCAAGTCTACGGCCACTGTTTCGCCCATCACTTCCTTAAGATATTTCTGCGTTCGCTCTATTGCTTCGCGCTCTACAAACTCCATACCTGATGGCGCCACTCCAGACTTAAAGATAGCCGCTATAGCTCTACAAGCTTCTTCGTTTGAAGTGAATGGTGCAAGTAAAGTGACATCTTTTTTCGGATATGGTCTCAGCTTAAATACAATTTTGGTAATAATTCCCAGCGTACCCTCACTACCACACATCAATTGAGTAAGGTTATATCCAGTACTATTCTTAAGCACATTTGCTGCAGTCCAAATGATCTCACCTGTAGGCAAAACCACCTCTAGATTCAGCACATAATCTCTAGTTACCCCGTATTTTACTGCCTTGGGGCCGCCCGCATTTTCAGCTAAATTACCTCCAAGAAAACAGGTGCCTTTACTTGATGGATCTGGAGGATAAAACAAGCCCTTCTCTTTGACTGCGTTCTGAAATACTTCCGTAATAACACCGGGCTCCACTGTGGCTTGTAAATTTAGTTCATCAACCTCAATAATTTTATTGAATCTTTCCATGCTAATTACCACTCCTCTTTCCGTAGGCAGCGCACCACCACTAAGCCCAGTACCTCCTCCCCTTGGAGTTACTGGTATAAGGTGTTCATTACAAATTTTTAATATACCACTTACCTCTTTAGCTGTAAGGGGCTTAACCACTAAATCAGGCATAAACGAATAGTCTTCCGTTTCGTCATGCGAATATTTGTACTTGTCCTTATCCAAGGTGAAGGCATTTTCCTGACCAACTATACCAATAAGTTCTTCAAAAATGCTTTGATTTGTAATGGTTTCCATAAACTATATATTATCTAGAATGCAAGAACACAAAAATAGAAAAATATATTCCCCACATATAATTATTTATCTAATATGTATCCTACTACTATCGGGCTGTGCTGTTGGAAAGAAAGCTAAATTAAGGCAGCGAAAAGTAGATACCATCCTTGGAACAGCTAGATCATATATTGGCACCCCTTACAAATGGGGTGGCACCCAGCGAACGGGCATGGATTGTTCAGGACTTTTATATGTGAGCTTTAAATCCGCCGGAATTACCATCCCTCGCGTATCTAGGGCACAGAGCAAAGAAGGTAAAAAGGTGAAAATGCATAAACTGAAAGAGGGTGACTTGGTATTTTTTGCTATGGGCAAAAGAAAAAGAAAGATTACACACGTGGGCTTAGTTACTGATGTAAGAAGCAAGAGTGATATTCAATTCATTCATGCATCTTCAAGTTTAGGGGTAATCGAAGCAAATATTTTTACGAATTATTATACTAAAAAATTCAGGAAGGCGCGAAGGTATTTTTAAGATTCATTTTTTTTGATAGCTTTGCATTCTAGCAATTTAAATGGGGCATTAGCTCAGCTGGCTAGAGCGCTACGCTGGCAGCGTAGAGGTCATCGGTTCGACTCCGATATGCTCCACTTAGGCTACTCATATGAGTAGCTTTTTTTATTAGTAAAAATTAAGGTAGCTATTCTTTTAAAGCATATCCTTGGCGTAATGCAGTGATGGAAACTTTGAAACGAATAACCAAAACCTGTTAGATGTAAGGTTTTAGTCGAAAGGTGCATTTTTTTTATGTCCTTTTCATTGAAATAAGTATCTTTCATTAACAATAGTATCATTAAAAAATGAGCAATGGCTAAATTGAAGAACATCATCATGCAACTTACTGAAGCTGACTATCTAGCGATCTATGATTCCTTAGAGAACGGCGGAGCTGAGAAATCTGCATTTCTTCTTAAATCGATGAGAGAGAGTTCTTCTGGCGACAATGCGATCATGACGGAATTAGATGTGAATACAAATGCGTACTATACGTTAAGGTCTCGTTTAAATCAAAAGATTGAGGAATATCTGTTACAACAAATGGAGAATCCTAGGACAGATATTTTGAAGAAAGTGGCCAATATTAATGAAATTCTTTTTACAAAGAAAAAGGCTATTGCCATTGCCACACTCAAAAAATTAGAAAAAGAGCTAATTGATTATGATCTCTCCAATGAATTAACTGTTGTATACAAAGCTTTAAAGAAACTACACCTTAATACTGACGACTATTTCTCTTATAGCCAGCTTTACAATAGGCATGTAGCTTACATGCTCGCAATTGACAAGGCAGAGGATTTATTAAGTAATTATTTTATAAAATTCGGTACATTCTCATTAACTGGCGACAGCACTAATAAATTCGAGTTAGAACTCTTAAACAAAGAAATGATTAATGTGTGTAAACTCTATCAATCGCATAGATTATACATTTACCAGAACTGCTTAAATATTTTTCATCGCCTTTTTGTTGAACCAGATGAAGAAAATGTAGACCTAGAACCCATAGAAGATATTTTGGCCAAGGCAGATGAAATATTTGAAATGTATAGTCTGGATTCTATATACTTCCATTTAAAGCTTGTGTTTGAGTTCTTGAAGCTAGAGTATTACAACCATTACAAGCTTTACAGGAAATCTGAAGATTTTTTTGAAATCCTTAATGAATCATGTAGCTCACTATTGACGAATTTTGGGCTATACACCTATCCTGTGCAGTTCCTTATTTCCAAAATAAAAAGAAATCAAAGGCTTAGTGAACAACAGGCGCATTCAGAAGAGAACCAGGCGCTATTTCAGGATTATGAGGCCGATAAAGACGATGTTCCGCAGTACGTTACTTATGTATGCTATAGAGCGCTTAGCTGCTATTTTGATAATAAATTCGAAGATGCTGCAAGGTGGTTGAACACTCTTCTAAATGATATAAGTTTGAAAAAATATCAAAATGCCCAACTTGAAATTAAAACTTTACTGGCATTTCAATATTGTCTAATGAAGGATTACGAGTTGTTCAATCAACTTATAAACAGTATTCAAAGGCAAATCAGGATCATTGGAAAAGATAACTGTATGAATATTCAGTTACTGAATAAAATAATGAAAATTTCTTTAAGCGAATCAAAAAGAAACAAGCGGGAAAAGATATCTGAAATTGCTCTAAAGTTTAATACACTAAGTGGAGACCAACACTTCAGCCCTACTTTATTGATTAAAATGAATGACGCAACGATCGATAAAATGCTTTAAGTACGCGTCTTGCGAAAGTAAGAAAAATTGAGTAGCGTACTCTTCAAAAGTGCTATTATATAGCAAGCTCTTTTAAGCTCTCTTGAGATAACGGTTTGTTAAGGTATTTCTTTACAGAGTCATACTTCTTCGACTTACTTACGTCTTGGGGATTGATTGATGAGGTAAGCATCACAATTTTACAATTGTCACGTGTAGTTTCTTTCAGCTTGTTGAATTCCTCAAGGAACTGAAAACCATCCATTAATGGCATATCAATATCTAGAAAAATAACATCTGGTAATACTTTACCCACTACATCATCTTCTAATTGCTCCACATTCTTTAAAAATTCTATTGCACTTTTAGCACCTGTATGCGTGTAGATATACTTTGACAAATTCGCGGCTTCCACCATTTTTTGATTGATCAAATTATCAATTTCATTGTCATCAATTAACATCACAGATTGATATGCGCTCATAAGAATTCTTTTTATTTCAGTTATAGACTAAAGGTTATTAATGGTGTTAATTTACTTTTGCCTGCTAAATATAGAAAATGCACCTGAGAATTCAGGTGCATTTTAAAAATAAATTATATATCAAATTTAATCCCTTGCGCTAATGGTAAAGAAGCACCATAATTTAAGGTATTAGTTTGTCTTCTCATGTAAGCTTTCCAAGCATCTGAACCCGATTCTCTACCGCCTCCAGTTTCTTTCTCGCCACCAAAAGCACCCCCAATTTCCGCTCCTGAAGTACCGATATTAACATTGGCAATTCCACAATCTGAGCCTGCACCAGAGATAAACTGATGTGCTTCTCTCATATTATTTGTCATAATTGCAGAGGAAAGACCTTGCCTCACGCCATTCTGCATCGCAATTGCATTATTTACATCGCCTGAATATTTCATCACGTAAAGTACAGGTGCAAAAGTTTCATTCTGCACGATTTCATAGTCATTCTTTGCTTCAATGATAGCAGGCTTCACATAACAACCACTTTCATAACCTTCTCCACTTAATACGCCTCCTTCAACTATTACCTTGCCTCCAGCTTTCTTAGCCTCCTCAATAGCATTCTGATATGCTGATACCGCTAATTTATCTATAACCGGGCCTACATGATTTTTCTCATCTAATGGGTTGCCAATTTTTATTTGAGAATATGCATTTTTCACTTTGTCCATCAAGTCATCATAAATATCCTCGTGAACAATTAACCTTCTCGTTGAAGTACATCTCTGACCAGCAGTTCCTACTGCACCAAATACTGCTCCAATTAAAGTCATTTTTAAGTCTGCATCAGGTGTTATAATCATTGCATTATTACCACCTAATTCAAGAATAGATTTACCTAACCTTGAAGCAACTGCTTGACCAACTATTTTACCCATTCTGATTGATCCTGTTGCAGAAATAAGTGGAATACGTGTGTCATTTGTCATCCACTCACCGACAGCATAGTCTCCATTTACCAGACATGAGATACCTTCTGGCATATCATTCTCCTTCAATACCTGAGCAATAATATTCTGACATGCAACACCACATAAGGGCGTTTTTTCAGATGGCTTCCATATACAAGGATTACCTGCCACCCAAGCCAATGCTGTATTCCAAGCCCACACCGCTACGGGGAAGTTGAAAGCTGATATGATACCAGTAATGCCCAATGGATGATACTGCTCTTGCATATGATGCTCGGGCCTTTCTGACTTGATAGTAAGTCCATGTAATTGTCTTGAAAGACCAACGGCAAAATCACAGATGTCAATCATTTCTTGAACTTCTCCTAATCCTTCCTGAAAAGACTTACCCATTTCATAAGACACTAATTTACCTAAAGGCTCTTTCAACTCTCTTAAGCGCTCGCCAAATTGTCTTACAATTTCCCCTCTTTTAGGAGCAGGCATATCTCTCCATGCAGGAAATGCTGCCTCTGCAGTACTTATTGCCGAATCGTATTGCTCTTTTGTAGTAACAGAAACCTTTGCTATTACAGCCCCATCAACAGGAGATATACTATCAATGAATTCATTTGATGCCATCCACTGTGAACCTGTAGACGTTCCATTATTACTTTCTGAAATCCCTAGCTCTTTAAGGGCTTGGCTGATGCCAAATTGTTCTTTAATGCTCATAAATAAAATAATTTGTTATTACTTTAATTTCACCAAAAAATTGATTGTCCCGGTGAATAAATTTCCACAAAAATGAGGCTTTTTTAACGGATTAAAAAGAAAAAGGCAAGCTTATACAGCTTGCCTTTTAATCGTTTCAAAAAACACCTCTCAATCTAGGATCACTATTGCCATCCCATTCCGAAGTATGCCTTAGTACCATCAGGATATATGCCTTCAATTAATATCCCGCCCCTTTTAGTTTCTAGTATCCTAGTTAAGTCAGCTGCATCTATTACCACAACCTTGTCTATTGCTGTAACGATAAATCCTTCTTTGACACCCACATTTTTCCACTTGCCACCTTCTAGCGCGGTTATTTTAGCGCCACTATCGATTTTTAGCTCTTCAAGCACTTCTGCACTAACATCTTCAAAAGTAGCGCCATCAATAAGCTGGGACTTAGTTACCTTAACAAGCTCTACATTATTCATGATATTTTTGAGCTCAGCACTTACTGTTTTTTCTTTACCATCCCTTAAGTAGGTGACTTTCACTTTATCTCCAGGACTATTTCTTGCTACTAGCTCTTGAAGCTCCGCTACATTATCAACTTTAGTACCATTGATGTTTACAATGATATCTCCTATTTTAATACCCGCTAGCTGAGCAGCACTTTCAGGATTCACGGCAGAAACGTAAACGCCATTATTCACATCAAGCTCTTTGCCCACTCTGGGGTCATTCACATCTAGTATTCCAACACCTAATACAGCGCGTTGCACTACCCCAAATTCCTTGATGTCATTCACTACTTTATTCACTAATATGGAAGGTACAGCAAAAGAATAACCTGCAAAGGACCCTGTAGGAGAGGCAATTGCCGTATTAATACCAATAAGTTCACCTTTGAGGTTCACCAATGCTCCACCACTATTACCAGGATTAACTGCGGCATCTGTTTGAATAAAGGACTCAATACCGTAAGGCGTTCTCCCACTCAATATATTGATACTTCTTGCCTTCGCACTTACAATACCTGCGGTAACAGTCGAAGTCAAGTTAAAAGGATTACCAACAGCTAGCACCCACTCACCAATTTTTGTCTTATCGGAGTCACCAAATTCAACAAAAATTAAATCCTTGGCATCTATCTTCAGAAGGGTGATATCAGTATTCAGATCAGTTCCAATAATATCTGCCACATATTCGCGATTATCAGAGAGCCTCACTTGCACCTCGGATGCCCCTTCTATCACGTGGTTATTTGTTACTATATAGCCATCAGGGGAAATAATCACTCCTGAACCTTGCGACTGTGTTTTACGCTCTTGTTGATAAGGGCTTCCTCCGTGAAATTCTCTGAAAAACTCCTCAAAAGGAGACCCTCCTCTTTGCGCATCTTGCCTTACTTCAGCCTTGATGTGAACCACACCCTTTGTCACGTGCTCTGCAGCATAAATAAAGTTGATCCCTTCAGGAACATTATACTCCTTGCTATCTAGATAGCTAGAAAATTGCGCGTTACCTTCTTGAATCTGCTCAAAGGTCTTGGAATCTATATTACTTGGAGAAAAATAGACAAACCCTCCTATGGTTAAAAAGGCGCTAAAAATCGCTGCCAAAAACACCCCTAAATAAAATTGCTTCTTATTCATCATACAATAAAACTTTTTTACGTTGTAAATTCAATACGATCTCAGAACATAAGAGTTCAACTAAAAATTCTATCGGAGCCTAAAAAACACATATTTTCTACTTCTTTTCTACTTC
>JBKEFO010000119.1:0-9462 GCA_046709585.1 Marivirga sp. | reverse complement strand
AGAGAGGAGATTAATCTAACTTTAGAGAACAATTTAGCAGACCTTAATAGGACGATGAAAGACTTGGTTAATAGAAAAGAAACTATCACTCAAACCTTTAAATCATTACCCGCAAAAGCCAATGAGTTAAACCAAAAGATGAGGTTCTATTCTATTTTTGAGTCAATGTATCTCTCCTTAATGCAAAAGAAAACTGAATTTCAGATAGCCAAAGCCGGTACATTAGCAGAAGTAGTAATTCTCACTCCTGCAAATTTGCCAAAATTACCAAATGGTCCTAAAAACCCTGTATTATATATTGGTGCCATCATAATTAGCATTATAGTCAGCCTCCTTTTTATTCTTGTTAGGTACTTCCTGTATGATGAAATTAATAGCCTCTCTGAAATAGAAAGACTTACTAGATTACCCATTGTAGGGACCATAAATAGAGTGCGATCGAGCTTAGCTAAAAAAACAGGTGTAATGGTATTTGAGAAACCGAGAGCTCAAATAAGTGAAAACTTTAGAAGCTTAAGGGCAGGCCTAAATTTCATGGGGCCTAATAATAAGCAAAGAATTATTGCAGTAACATCGAGCATTAGCGGTGAAGGCAAGACGTTTATAGCTGTCAACCTTGCTGCTGTCCTATCATTATCAAAAAAGAAAACCATTATCCTAGATTTAGATTTACGGAAGCCTCGAGCGCAATATGCTTTTAATATTGAAAAAAGTGATGAGGGAATAAGTGCCATACTTAGCGGTAATGCAAATTGGAGAGATTGCATTCATTTTACAGAAAATGAAAATTTACATTTAATTCCTTCCGGAATGATTCCTCCAAACCCGGCTGAATTACTAGAAAGCGAGTACTTCATTTCTCTTCTAAATGAGCTCCGACAAACATATGATATTATTATTCTTGACACACCCCCTATCGGATTAGTATCAGATGGTATTATCGCCCTTAAGCAGGCAGACCATTCGCTGTTTATTGTAAGAGCTGATTACTCCAGGAGGGTATTTATAAAAGACCTTCATAGAAATGTAGAATTAAATGGCCTAAAAAACATCTCTTTAGTTTTTAATGCGATGGGCAATAAGAAAGTTGGATACGGCTATTATCAAGATTATTACGAAGATAATATGAGTAATTCAAAAATCAGTTTAAAGAAATTTTTTAATATCGGATGACAAAGGCTGTTGTTCTAGTTACGGGTGCAACCGGATTACTGGGCAGTAGGTTGATTCTACAATTATTACGAGAAAACTACAGTGTAATTGCCTGTAAAAGGGGGCATTCATTAAGTACTCCATCGCTTTCTAATCCTCTTTTAACTTGGGTGAATATAGAGCACCTTCTGCAAAACAAGTTACAACTTGAGGCTAAAGTGGAATTTGTAATACATTTAGCAGGGCTCGTTTCCTATGCATCCAGAGATAAACAAGCCTTATTTGATACAAATGAAGGGCTAACTAATACGGTCATTGAGTGGTGTCTAAATCACAAGGTGAAAAAGCTAGTATATATCAGTAGCATAGCGGCATTAGGAAAAAAAGCAATCAAAAATATAATTAGCGAGGAAACGCAATGGAATGACAAACAGTTTGCCAGTAATTATGGTGCTAGTAAACGAGCCGGAGAGAAAGCTATAAAGAGCGCGGCTAAATATGGACTAAAATATATAATCCTAAATCCCTCCGTTATAATAGGCCCTGGCCCTCTCAATAGAAGTAGCGCGAAATTATTTAAGTACATAGAAGATGAGAAGCCCTTTTTCACCAGAGGGTTCATTAACTACGTAGATGTGAGAGACATTTGTGACCTAATTATTCTTGCTATTACCAAACTACCCAATAACACCTGCTATATTGTTAACGCAGGGCATACCACCTACCAAAAATTCTTTTCCTTAATTGCTAAGGGCATGAATAAGAGAAAACCGAAAACAGCTATACCAACAAGTTTAGTGCTCTTTGGTGCTCTTCTTGAAAATATATATTGCAAAATATTCGATAAACAAGCACTTCTCTCTGTGGAGACGGCGAAGATGGCCGGTAAGAAATACATCTACAGTGCCAATAAATTAAATAAAATCACCGGATATAGATATCATTCCTTAAAAGATGCCGTTGAGTTTACAATCCATGAAATGAAAAAAAATAGTTATTTAAAACCATAACTTTTCTCTTAACGTTGATTGCTTTTACCTTTGTATTTATTAAATTGAATAAGGTAGCAAATAGAACATATGAGCGAATTTTATAAAAGCAGGAAAGACGAGGAGAAGGAGTTGGTTAAGAAATTCGAAAATCACATAAAAGGTGAAGATTTCCACTTCTTTGACGTGGAGGAATTAGAGCGAGTTGTGGATTTTTACTTGGATTCAGATAAAAACAAGAAAGCCCTAGCGGCTGTAGAGTTTGCCAATGAGCAATTTCCGTTTTCAATTGAACTTATAGTGCTTCATGCCCATGTATTAGCTACAATGCATCAACATGAATTAGCATTGGCCGCACTAGAGAAAGCAGAAAATATTCAGCCAAATGATACTGACCTTTTATTAACGAAAGCAAATATTCTTACCTTAAGTGAGAAGAACAAAGAAGCAATTGTTTGTCTAGAGAAGGCGTTGGAGTTTGCTGATGAGACTGATGACATCTTATATCAAATAGGAATGTGTTACCAGCAGATGGGGCAGTTCAACAGTGCAATTATTCATTATAAGAAAGTCCTTGAAGAAAACATTGACCATGATAGTGCCACTTATGAATTAGCCTACTGCCTTGATGTTACTGACCAGCTAGAGGGTAGTATATCATACTATGAAAAATTTATCGATGTAGACCCTTATTCGTACCACGCCTGGTATAACCTAGGAGTTGTATACCATAAACTTAAGAAATACACCAAAGCAGTGGAGGCATACGAGTATGCAATTGCCATTGATGATAACTTCGCATCCGCCTATTTCAATATGGGCAATAGTTTGCTGGAAATGGAAGGGTATACGAAAGCACTGGATGCTTTTTCTCAAACATTGAGGATTGAGGGGCATAGTGCAGAGGTATTCTGTAGGATGGCAGAAACCTATGATCATTTGGAGCAACTCGAACTTTCAATAAAGTATTTTCAAAAAGCCATAAAATTCGACCCATTATACGATGAAGCTTTTTATGGGCTAGCCCAAGGACTGATAAAAAGCGAAAAATGGATTGAAGCAGTTCATTATGCTAGAAAAGCATTAAAAATAAATTTACATGAATCCAAGTATTGGCAATCAGCCGCCTTTGCTGAGTACCAATTAGGCAATCAAAATGCAGCAATTGATGCATATGAGGAGGCTGTATCCCTTGATCCAGAAGAGGTTAGCATTTATCTTGATTGGTCATTTATCTATTATGAGTCTGGGGAGTACGATGTTGCAATGAACATCATTAAGGAAGGAATGGAGGAAAATCCTGAGGCCCCTGAACTCTATTACCGCATGACGGCCTATTTAATTGAAACAGGTAAATACAAAGAAGGCTTTATTTTTCTAGAAAATGCATTAGTTTTGGACTTTGAAATGCATACCGTGCTCTATGAATTTTTTCCAAAGGTGGAAACTCAAAAAGCACTGTTTAAAATTATTGATCAATTCAGAAAAGACAACCACTAACAGTTTATAGTATTTTTTTAATTGTAACACACTACACTTATGATCGTGTTAATAAACTGTATGAGGCCTACAAAACCATAATGATATGAATTACGACTTAACACAAATTCCTGAAAGACCTGCTAAACCGAGAGAAGTTGGTTACACCATGGCCATGGACAAAGGATTAAGCCTTAGACAAGTAGAAGACTTTATTGATAGCAGTGCACAATATGTTGATATCGTAAAGTTAGGATGGGCTACATCTTTTGTGACTAATAAGCTTGAAGAAAAATTAGCTATTTACAAAGATGCTGGGATTCCCGTTTACTTTGGAGGAACTTTATTCGAAGCCTTCATTATCCGAAATCAATTTGATGACTTCAGAAAGCTACTTGATAAGTTCAATTTGACTTTCGCAGAAGTTTCTGACGGGTCCATCGAATTAGACCATGATTTAAAATGTGAATACATTAGAAAATTATCTGATCAGGTAACCGTACTATCGGAAGTTGGCTCCAAGGATGAAGAAAAAATTATTCCACCGTACCAGTGGATCACACTTATGCAGGCAGAATTAGATGCTGGTGCATGGAAAGTTATTGGTGAAGCGAGAGAAAGTGGCAATGTTGGGCTTTTTAGAGCTTCTGGAGAAGTTCGTTCAGGATTAGTCCAAGAAATTTTAACTAAAATCCCACATGAGAAAATCATATGGGAAGCTCCACAAAAGGCACAGCAGGTTTACTTCATTAAATTAATGGGGGCCAATGTAAACCTTGGAAATATTGCACCTAACGAAATAATCCCCCTTGAAACAATTCGCTTGGGATTAAGAGGAGACACCTTCCATCATTTTTTAGATAAAGCGTTATAAGAAGGTATGAGTATGAGGTCTATAAAAGATTATTCTCTGTTAGCATTGAAAGGCCTTGCTATGGGTGCGGCAGATGTTATTCCAGGGGTGTCAGGAGGAACGATCGCCTTTATCACTGGGATCTATGATGAGTTGCTTAAAAGCATCAAGTCAATCGATCTTGATGCTTTTAAATTACTTACTAAGTTTCAGATAAAAGCATTTTGGCAACATATTAATGGTTCATTTTTAATCACCTTATTGTCTGGTATTGCCATCAGTGTTCTCAGTCTAGCTAAGTTGATGAACTTTCTGCTGCTGAATCATCCTATTATGGTGTGGTCATTCTTTTTTGGGCTAATTATTATTAGTGCACTGATCGTTGCTAGAGATATCAAAGAAAAAAGTTGGAAAGCTGTACTATCTGGTATATTAGGGATAATCATAGCCTATGCTATATCAGAATTAACACCTTCACAAACACCCGAGAACTGGTGGTTTATTGTTATTGCTGGCTCAGTAGCTATATGCGCCATGATTCTCCCCGGGATATCTGGTGCCTTTATTTTACTAATTTTAGGTAAATACAAATTCATAGTTACTGCTTTAGACGAAAGAAATATCCCTATCATTGCCCTGTTCATGGCAGGCTGTATTATAGGAATCCTTCTTTTTTCAAGAGTAATTTCTTGGCTACTGGATCATTACAAATCTCTAACAATTGCTATGTTAGCAGGTTTCATGATCGGTTCATTGAATAAGGTCTGGCCCTGGAAAATAATCGATAGCTACAGGCTAAATAGTCATGGAGAGCAGGTGCCTTACTTAGACCATAATGTGTTGCCGCACCAATACTTACAAGAAACCACCAATAATCCACATATCGTGGAAGCCATATTGTTAGCAAGTTTTGGCATTCTAATAGTGGTATTAATTGAAAAAATCGCCAATAAATTCAACGCTAAATCAGCATGAAGAGGTTAGGGTTAATCGGCTATCCATTGTCACATTCATTCTCTGCTGATTACTTCGCTCAAAAATTTCAGGAAGAAAACATTGCTCACTATCAATACGCCAACTATCCACTAGCGTCGATAGAAGACTTAGGTAAACTATTAGCAAACGAGCCGCAGATAGTGGGCCTGAATGTTACCATACCCTACAAAGAACAGGTAATTCCTTTTTTGTCTGGCATGGATGATAAGGCAAAAAAAATTGGTGCTGTTAATGTTATAAAGATAATAGACAAGAAACTATACGGCTATAACTCTGATTATGATGGCTTTAAAAAGTCTTTATTAGCATTTATTCCCGACATTACTACTGTGAAAGGGGCATTGATATTAGGAACAGGAGGTGCCTCTAAAGCGATTGCAACAGTACTACAAGACTTAAATATTAAGCATCAGTTTATTTCACGGAGTGCCCATAAAGGCCTAACCTACTCCGACTTAGAAAAAGATCCTAAACTAATAAAAAAATATACTCTTATCATTAATTGCACACCGCTAGGTACCTACCCACAAGTGGAACAAATGCCCCCAATCCCATATAAAGAACTAACTTCCTCTCATTATTTATTTGATCTTGTATATAATCCAGCTGTGACCTCTTTTATGAAAGCTGGAATGGAAAAAGAGGCCAACACACTGAACGGCTATAATATGCTGCTAGAACAAGCAGAAGTTGCATGGGATATTTGGCAACACAACAAACCTTTTTGATACGAATTGTTTTTATAGGATATGGAATTTAAAATTAAAAGTGATTATCAACCCACAGGTGACCAGCCTCGCGCTATAAAGGAGCTTACACGTGGAGTAGAAGCAGGTGATAAAGACCAAGTTCTACTTGGTGTAACCGGTTCGGGTAAAACTTTCACCATAGCAAACTTAATTGAGAAGGTACAAAAACCCACATTAATTTTAAGTCATAATAAAACTTTAGCAGCCCAGCTATACGGCGAATTCAAACAGTTTTTCCCTGAGAATGCTGTAGAATATTTCATCTCTTATTACGATTACTACCAGCCAGAGGCTTTCATCCCATCCAGTAACCTCTACATTGAAAAGGATCTATCCATTAATGAAGAAATTGAAAAATTAAGGCTAAGCGCTACTTCGTCGCTACTCTCAGGTAGAAGGGATGTCGTGGTAGTGGCTTCTGTATCGTGCATCTACGGTATAGGAAACCCAGACGAATTCGGGAAAAATATTATCCGAATCCAAGAAGGAGATGTTATCCCTCGCAATCAACTACTGTTTGCTTTCGTTGACATCTTATACAATAGAACAACTGCTGAATTCAAAAGAGGCACCTTTAGGGTAAAAGGGGATACTGTAGATATATTTGTTGCATATGCTGACTTTGCTTACCGGATTTTCTTTTGGGGGGATGAAGTGGAAGCTATCCAAAGGATTGATCCTGAATCAGGAAAGAAAATATCAGATGAAAAAATTGTCAGCATATTCCCAGCTAACTTATTCGTTACAGGTAAAGATGTATTGCACCAAGCCATCAATGAGATCCAAGACGACATGGTGGAGCAGGTAAAATTCTTTGAACGCGACGGCCGATTCCTTGAAGCAAAACGAATTAAGGAGCGTACCGAATTTGACATTGAAATGATGAGAGAGCTAGGGTATTGCTCTGGAGTTGAGAATTATTCAAGGTACTTTGACAGACGTACCCCAGGCTCTAGGCCTTTCTGTTTGCTAGACTATTTTCCTGACGACTACTTGATGGTAATTGATGAAAGTCATGTTACAGTACCCCAAGTTAGAGCCATGTTTGGTGGCGACAGGGCTAGGAAAATAAATTTAGTAGACTATGGCTACCGACTACCGTCAGCAATGGACAACAGACCATTAACCTTCAATGAATTTGAAAATATAATTGGTCAAACTATCTATGTTAGTGCTACTCCTGCCGATTTTGAACTGATAAAATCAGAAGGTACGGTGGTAGAACAGGTGATTAGGCCTACTGGATTATTAGACCCAATAATTGATGTGCGACCTAGTGCCAATCAAATAGATGATTTATTAGAAGAAATAGACGAGAGAGTTAAGCGGAACGAAAGAGTACTTGTAACTACGCTCACGAAAAGAATGGCAGAAGAATTGAATAGCTTCTTAGGGCGAGCAAATGTAAAATCACGCTACATTCACTCAGAGGTAGTTACGCTCGATAGGGTTGAAATACTGAGAGATTTAAGACTCGGGGAATTTGATGTATTAGTAGGAGTCAACTTACTACGTGAAGGGCTAGACCTACCAGAAGTGTCCCTAGTTGCTATCTTAGATTCAGATAAAGAAGGATTTCTTAGAAACCAACGATCGTTGGTACAGACTATTGGCCGTGCAGCAAGAAATGAACGCGGTAAAGTAATCATGTATGCTGATAAGATGACCGAATCGATGAGAAAGGCCATAGATGAAACAGACAGACGTCGGGCTATACAGAAGGCGTACAACGAGGAACACGGTATTACTCCAAAAACAGTATTTAAGTCTAGAGAAAGTATTCTAGGACAGACCATAGCAGTAGATTCCAAAAAGAGTTCACAACATAAATATTATGCTGGCCCAGAAGAAACAAATATCGCGGCGGACCCTGTGGTGAAGTACATGGATAAGCCCGCTTTAGAAAAGATGGTTAAGGCAACGCAAAAGAAAATGGAAAAAGCAGCCAAAGACTTGGACTTTATTGAAGCTGCTAGATTGCGTGACGAATGGCAAGAATTAAAGAAATTAATCGCTAACAAATAAAATTCCGATAATATGAAAGTTAAATTTTTCAGCATTTTCCTTTTGATTATTTTTTGCAGCTCACATGCCTTTTCTTGGGGAAAGATAGGCCATAGAGTCGTTGGAGAAGTAGCAAGTCTCTATCTTACGAAAAAGGCTGCAAAGCGTATCAATAAAATATTGAGTGGCCAATCACTAGCAGAAGTAAGCAATTGGATGGACGATATTAAATCAGATGACAGTTATGATTATGCGACTACATGGCATTGGGTGACCATACCTACAGGCATGACTTATGAAGCGACTCAGAAGAATGGTCAAGGAGATATTATTGGTACAATAAATAGATTAGTAGATGAACTTACACAGGGAAATCTTTCTCCAAAACAAGAAGCAGAATACCTAAAAATGCTTATTCACTTAGTTGGTGACATCCATCAACCATTGCACGTTGGTAATGGCGAAGACATGGGCGGCAATAAACAGGAGGTGAAGTGGTTCTGGAACAAATCGAATCTGCACCGAGTTTGGGACAGTCAAATGATTGATGGCAAACTTTATAGCTACACAGAACTTGCCATGGTCGTCAACAACATAAAAGATGAAGAACTAAAAGTATATAAAAATGATACTATAACAGATTGGTATATGGAAGCCATGAACCTAAGATCCCAAGTATATGAAATACCTGATGATGGTAAACTAGGCTATGAATACTCGTATAAGAATTGGGATACTGTAAAAAATCAATTGCTAAAAGGGGGCATTCGACTAAGCACTATTTTAAATGAAATCTACGGTTAGTACTCTGTCATAATCAATAGACTATCTTGAATAAGAAATTTATACTTAGCATCAACGTCTACAAAATAGAAGCCATCCTTTTTTGTTATTGGAGGTAGTACTGAGATATTTTTATCGTCATACAGCAACCTTTGTCCAGAGGGGTACCATTTATTGTGCTTAGTTTTTGAACTAACAATAGTCTTCACATCTGCAACAAATAATAATAAAGGCAATACCAAATCAGGTTTTTTACTGATATGCCTAATTAGATTATTCTTAATTTTGTCTGAACAAAAAATGTTAACACCAGTGAACGATTTACCTTGCAGGACTTGTAGAACCGTTGAGTAAGTTAATTCCTCAAGACTTGTGATTTTTATAAATTGAGCTTCGGGGTATTTAACGGAATCTTCTTCTACTAGTCCAATAACAATGTCCACCTTTATTCCAATCG
>JBKEFO010000118.1:0-9469 GCA_046709585.1 Marivirga sp. | reverse complement strand
GCTTTCGATTTATTCTTTCATGGTGACAGCTATTGGTCAGATACAGAAATAGCCTTAGAAAAACCTGATTTGAAAGCGATGCTTCAAGAAGTACTTACAAAACATTCCATTGAACAATTTGCTGTATGCGGTTACAGTATGGGAGGTAAATTTGCTTTAGCAAGCTTGGAGTTTTTCCCTAGTCAAATCAATCAATGCTTGCTCATCGCACCGGACGGTATTAAGACTTCCTTTTGGTATAGCTTAGCGACCTACCCGCATTGGTTTAGAAACATTTTTAAACAGATCATCAAAAATCCACAGCTATTTTATAAAATTACGACCTATGCCAAAAAAATAGGCATCGTAGACAAAAGCATCTTAAAATTTGCTACAAGCCAGATGAAAACACAGGAGCAGAGGGAGAGAGTTTACTTTACCTGGGTAATATTTCGTCATTTGAAATTCTCAATGAGAGAAATTTCTGATATCATTAACCAGCAAGCTATTCCCACCATCATGGTAACAGGCAGCTATGATAAAATTATTACTTCTAAAAATATGCATCAATTGCTGCAATATTTAGCTAATTTTGAAGAGGTAGTTTTACCTACTGGTCATAACCAACTCATCGCTGAGACAGCTGATTATTTAGCAGATAAGAAAGCTTTATTGAAGTTTAGGGGTGAGAAGTAAGTATGGCCTATTGAGTGGCGAGTATAAAGTACATAGTATTAAGTGTAGCGTATTAGGTGCATACTATTAAGATTTGATTAAGGTTTGATTTAGGATTTTGGTCCTGAGTTACCATTATTATAAACTCATCAATTCGAATTAATTAAATGACACTCTATTAAAATATCATTTTACATGCTAAACCACTAACCCACCGGAATCCCTAATGCAGCGGAGGTCAGGAATCTATGATGTAGAATTATAAAGTGTTAAGTATTTAGCTTTAAGCTGATGAGGCTTAAAATTAATATTAGCATGTCATTCCGGAGGAATCTAATGCTTAGCCAACAAGACTTATTTGATTTGGGGAGACGCGAACCAAGGATGAGGCGTTTCTGCTAGCCTTAGTAAGATTCAGGATCAAGTCCGGAATTGTTTACGAATTTGCGATTTGAGTGCATTGAAATTTACCTGATGATAAAGAGCTATTGGTCACGATCAATTATTCCCAAATGATTTTAGAAAATAACTGATGTTAAATTAAGAGAATTTCTAACTTTGCACCTTCATTCATAGCAAAACCAAATCATTCATTATGCTCACCTTTTTCCTTGGTAAATCTGATCAAATTTATGCAGTTGGACATCAGGCCGAATTCTCAGAAGCGACGCTAGAAAAATTGTATTGGTTGTTCGATGCAAAACAATTGGCCAGCGAACTGCAGTTGCAGGCTACGTACATAGGCCCAAGAAAAGAATTAGTGAGTCCTTGGAGTACCAATGCGGTAGAAATTACACAGACAATGGGTGTAACTGGTATCATTCGCATAGAAGAGTTTTTTCCTTCCAAAGCAGCGGAGACGCTCTTTGACCCGATGCTGCAAGCCAAGTACATAGGCTTGAATGAACATATTTATACCATAAATAAACAAGCCGAAGAGGTACAAAATATTGAAGACATTGCTGTCTACAACAAGAAAGAGGGTTTGGCTTTAAATGAAGATGAGGTAGCTTATCTCGAAAAAATAAGTGAAGATTTAGGCAGAAAGCTGACTGACGGTGAAGTATTTGGCTTCTCACAGGTCAATTCAGAGCATTGCCGTCACAAGATTTTTAATGGCACCTTTGTCATCGACGGTGTAGAAATGGCTTCTACCCTATTTCAGCTCATAAAAAAAACAGCTAAAGCACATCCTAATAGAATCATTTCTGCTTATAAAGATAATGTAGCTTATTTAGACGGACCAAGAGTGGAGCAATTTGCACCAAGTCAGCATGATAAAGCCTCTTTCTTTGAGAAAAGTGATTTCAATAGTACCATATCCTTAAAAGCAGAAACCCATAACTTCCCTACGACAGTAGAGCCTTTCTATGGTGCCGCTACCGGCGCTGGCGGAGAGATTAGGGATAGAATGGCTGGTGGAAAAGCAGGCGTGCCTTTAGCGGGTACAGCAGTTTATATGACTAGTTATTCTCGCCTAAAAGATGACCGTAGCTGGGAACAGCAGATAGCTGCTCGTCCTTGGTTATACCAGTCACCGATGGATATTTTGATCAAGGCATCAAATGGGGCATCAGACTTTGGTAATAAATTTGGCCAACCACTCATTACTGGCTCTGTGCTTACTTTTGAGCACATGACAAAAGCGAAGAAATATGGTTTCGACAAGGTAATTATGCAGGCGGGTGGTATTGGCTATGGCATTAAAGAAGAAGCACACAAAGACATTCCACAAAAGGGAGATAAAATTGTGGTAATGGGTGGTGAAAATTACCGTATTGGCATGGGTGGCAGTGCTGTCTCATCCGTTGATACAGGTGAGATGAACAGTCAAATCGAGCTTAATGCTGTACAGCGCGCCAACCCTGAGATGCAGAAGCGTGTGGCCAACGTAATCCGGTCGATGGCAGAGTCAGGCAAAAACCCCATCATCTCTATTCATGACCATGGTGCCGGAGGGCATTTAAACTGTCTATCTGAATTAGTGGAAGAATCAGGCGGAAAAATAGATTTACAGAAACTACCCGTGGGCGATGCCACGCTTTCTGCCAAAGAAATTATTGGCAATGAGTCACAAGAACGTATGGGCTTGGTAATTAAAGAAAAAGACATTCCTTATCTACAGAAGGTAAGTGAGAGAGAAAGAGCTCCTTTTTACGTGGTGGGTGAAATAACTGGAGATGACCACTTCAGTTTTCAGAATGTACCTGGAAAGCAAAATCCTATTGATTGGCCGCTATCAGCGATGTTTGGCAATTCCCCAAAAACTATCTTAACCGATAAAAAAGAAGCGCTAAAATTTGATGCCATTCAATATAAAACGTTGGAGATTGAAGGCTATCTGAAAGACCTATTAAAGTTAGAAGCTGTCGCATGTAAAGATTGGTTAACCAATAAGGTGGACCGATGTGTAACTGGTAAAGTAGCAAAGCAGCAAACTACAGGAGAAATACAATTGCCATTGAATAACCTTGGTGTGATGGCGCTTGATTATAAAGGCGAGAAAGGGATTGCTACCGCCATAGGGCATTCACCAGTGAGTGCCTTGGTAAACCCAACTGCAGGTTCACAAATGGCCATTGCCGAAGCTTTAACCAATATTATTTGGGCACCAATAGAACAAGGGCTCAAAGGTATATCCTTAAGTGCCAACTGGATGTGGCCCGCTAAGAACGAAGGCGAAAATGCACGTTTATACGAAGCAGTTGAAGCAGTGAGTGAATTTGCTATTGCATTAGGGATCAACATCCCTACGGGCAAAGATTCGCTTTCTATGGTACAAAAGTACCCTGATGGTGAAAAAGTATTTGCACCGGGCACTGTGATCATTTCTGCAGGAGGTGAAGTAAAAGATTTAAAGAAAATAGTCGAGCCTACGCTGAAAAACGGATCTGATAGCACGCTTGTCTACATCAACTTTGGTAAAGGTAGCTTCGAGTTAGGTGGCTCTTCCTTCTCACAAACAAGAAATCAGCTGGGAGACACCGCTCCTACCATAAAGGATACGGCTCATTTTGCCAAAGCTTTTGATTCAGTCCAAGAATTGATAACAAAGGGGCAAGTAATGGCAGGTCATGATATAGGTTCTGGTGGTCTGATTACCAGTCTATTAGAGATGTGTTTCCCTACCACAAACCTAGGTTTAGACATCGATTTAGACGGCATTGGGGAAAAGGATTTGGTAAAAGTCTTATTCAGTGAACAGCCCGGCATTTTATTACAAGTAAAAGATCAAGCAGCCTTAGATAGCCTCGAAGCAAATAACATTCAGTTTCACCGCATCGGCACAGTCAATACTAGCGCCAAGCTCGCAATATTATTCGGTGACAACGAATTACATTTTGATGTGGCTTCATTCAGAGATCTATGGTATGAGACATCTTACCTACTGGACCAGCAGCAAAGTGGTACCGCACTAGCGACAGAAAGATTTAACAATTACAAAGAACAAAAGCTGCACTACCGATTCCCAGAAGGCTACAAAGGCACTTGGAAAGCCCTGGGCCTAGATCCAAACAGAAAGCAGGCTTCTGGAGTAAAAGCGGCCATCATTAGAGAGAAGGGTGTTAATAGCGACAGAGAGATGGCTTATATGATGTACATGGCCGGCTTTGACGTGAAGGACATTCATATGACTGATTTAATGAGTGGTGAAGAAGATTTATCTGATGTCAATTTTATTGTATTTACTGGTGGCTTTTCTAATTCCGACGTTTTAGGATCTGCAAAAGGATGGGCAGGTGCATTTAAATTTAATGAGCAGGCGAAAGCAGCATTAGACAACTTCTACGCTAGAAAAGATACCTTAAGCTTAGGTGTTTGCAATGGATGCCAATTGATGGTAGCACTTGACTTACTTTACCCTGAGCAAGAAGAAAAAATTACTATGGAGCACAATAAGTCGCACAAATTTGAATGCGCTTTCGTAAATGTAGAAGTACAAAAAAACAACGCTGTTATGCTGCAATCTTTGAGCGATAGCAGATTGGGTATATGGTTAGCACACGGCGAAGGAAAATTCATAATGCCAGCGAATGAGGCTGATTATAATATTGTTGCTAAATACGGTTATGAGGAATATCCAGCAAATCCAAATGGTTCAGATTATAACACAGCAGCAATAGCCTCAAAAGATGGTAGGCATTTAGCCATTATGCCACACTTAGAACGCAGCATTTTTCCTTGGAACTGGGCGCATTATCCTGATGAACATAGACAAGATGAAATTAGCCCATGGATTGAGGCCCTTATTAATGCGTTTAATTGGGTTAAAAGTCACGGTAATAATTAAGCCATGGCAAACGAAACTGCACCTTATTAATTGTAAGTTACCATACATTTCCACTTAAAATTTAGAGGGAAATATCTTTTTGTCACTGCAACTAGTTGGAATACAGCATGTAATTAGCTAAATTAAAATGCCTTTGTAAAAAGTGAACAGTTATGCGAAAAATATCTTTTCTTAGTTTGGTTTTTTTGACCTTGATCTTTTCCTCTTGTTTTTCACTGAAAGAATATCCTGTTGAATACGATTATAGCTTTGTCGGAGATTTCGAGAACTACACTACCTATAGTTTTATAAACAACAGTGGCGAGTCGCCGCTAAAGAAAGAGGTTGTTGAAGAAACCATTAAGCATTACATGGAAGTGCTAGGTTATACTTATGACGAAACAGTCCCTTCCTTTTATATTAATTATTTATACCTTCCTGATTCTTTATCATATAAAGGCTACGAACAGCCTGAATTCTTCAAATTTGTGAAATTCGGTAAGGATGAAGACAAGAATAAAGAAAAGTATGAAGCTAAGAAGCTAAAGATTAATTCAGGTACTTTAATAATTTCATTTATCGAACAGAAGAATTATGCAACCATATGGCAGGGCTATACGACCGATTTGTATAGAGAAGACATACAAACTGATCCTAGAAAAACTAGATTGGCTGTTTTGAGCATACTAAAAAACTATGTTTACCTACCAGATATAAATTAATTGAAAAAAAAACGAATTTTTTTCACCTCATCTATTTGCTATAAATTATTTTTTTTTACCTTTGTGTTCCCTTAAGCAAAAGGGGAAACAAATTGCCCGATGGTGTAATTGGCAACACGTCTGTTTTTGGTACAGAAGAGTCTAGGTTCGAGACCTAGTCGGGCAACTTAAATCCCGCTAATGTTAATCGTTGGTGGGATTATTTATTTCATGCTAAAAGCTAAAGAACATGTCCTCAGTTAAGATATTCTCCGGATCAGCATCTCAATACTTATCCGAGAAAATAGCCTCCAGCTACGGTACTCCTTTAGGGGATATTGAACTTCAGAAATTCAGCGATGGGGAATTATCTCCATATTACACTGAATCAATTCGTGGGCATCATGTCTTTTTAGTACAATCTACTTTCCCTCCTGCTGACAATTTGATGGAGCTGTTGCTCATGATCGATGCAGCAAAAAGAGCAAGTGCTCAAAATGTAACCGTCGTGGTTCCATATTTTGGCTATGCTAGACAAGATAGAAAGGATAAACCTAGAGTAGCTATTGGCGCCAAAATGGTCGCTAACATATTAGAGGCTGCTGGCGCTGATAGAATTGTCACATGTGATTTACATGCTGGACAAATACAGGGGTTCTTCAACATCCCCTTAGATCATCTAGATGCTTCAGCGATCTTCGTTCCTTATTTAAAAGAAAGTATTACACCAGAAACAATTTTTGCGTCTCCTGATGTGGGGGGTACAGCAAGGGCTAGAAGATATGCCAAGCACTTTCAAGTGGACATGGTAGTCTGCGACAAGCACCGACAAAAGGCTAATGAAATTGCTTCAATGCAAGTAATTGGTGAAGTGAAGGGTAAAGATGTCATCCTATTTGATGATTTAGTAGACACAGCAGGTACTTTATGCAAAGCAGCAGAAGTGCTAAAAGAAAAGGGAGCAAAGTCTGTGAGGGCCGTAATTACGCACCCAGTACTATCAGGAAACGCATACGCAAACATTGCCAACTCGACCCTGGATGAATTAATCACGACAGACACTTTACCTTTAAAAGAGAAGTCTGATAAAATAAAAGTATTGACAGTTGCTGACATGTTTGCGAAAGCAATAAGAAAGATTCACGATCACGAATCTATCAGTTCTCTGTTTATTTAAATTAGTAACAAAATAAAATGCATATATTATGAAAACAGTTGAGATTATAGGGTATAAGAGAGCAAATCTTGGCAAAAAAGAAGCGAAAAAGTTAAGATCCGAAGCAATGGTACCTGGTGTACTATATGGTGGAGATCAACAGGTTCACTTCTATACGCCAATGATCCTTTTCCGTGAATTGGTTTACACTTCAGAAGCGCACTTCGTGAACTTAAATATTGAAGGCGATGAGTACCAAGCAATTTTACAAGATGTTACTTTTCACCCAGTAAGTGAAGTTATTTTACATGTTGATTTCTTAGAGTTACATAAAGGGAAAAATATTAAAATGAGTATCCCTGTCCATTTAGTTGGAAATTCAATCGGTGTCGCCAAGGGTGGTACCTTGATTCACAAAAGAAGAAATCTTCTTGTTAGAGCATTGCCTAAAAACATGCCAGAGCATATTGAAGTTGATATAACGGAATTGGATTTTGGTAGATCCGTTAAAGTAGAGTCCGTATCATTAGATAACGTTCAGATATTAGATACTCCACAAGCTTCAATTGCTGTTGTAGAGATTCCTAGAGCACTTAGAGGGAAAACAGCTGAAGATGAAGAAGGAGTTGAGGGTGAAGAAGGAGCCGAAGGCGCAACTGAAGAAGGAGCTGAGGCATAAGCTTAAAATAGACTTTTATAAAAATCCTGTACTATGTACAGGATTTTTTTTTGACTATACTTTACTTATTTGCACCTTTAACAGACGCTATGAATTATCAAGATATATTTAGTGCAATATGTGAAGACATAAAAGACACGCCACCCTTTGGTGAGGTGGCTGATTATATCCCTGAATTAGCAAAGGTAAACCCTGAACACTTCGGTGTACATCTACAAACAATTACAGAAAAAGGTTTCTCTTTTGGTAATTCAGAGGTACCCTTTTCCATTCAGAGTATAGCTAAGGTCTTCTCATTAGTAATGGCGTATGATATTGTTGGCGAAAATTTATGGGAAAGAGTGGGTGTAGAACCCTCAGGAACCTCTTTCAATTCAATTGTTCAACTTGAACATGATAGTGGTATTCCGAGAAACCCCATGCTAAACGCAGGTGCTATGGTTATCTGTGATATACTTATGTCACACTTTGAAAATCCCAAAGAAGCATTTTTAACGTTCGTAAGAAAAGTTGCTAATAACCCCAACATAGCATACAATGAGAATATTGCCGCATCAGAAAAAAGTAAATCTTACGTAAATAATGCACTCATCAATGTGATGAAATACTATGACAACATTAAAAATGAAATTGATGTAGTGATGGATTTCTATTTTCATTTATGTTCTATAGAAATGACAGCAAAAGAGCTCTCTAAAAGCTTCCTATTCTTAGCAAATAAGGGTACACTAACCCATAGTGGTGAAGAAATACTCAACAGTAGCAAAACAAAAAGAATAAATGCTATCATGCAGTTATGTGGGTTCTACGACCAAGCTGGTGACTTTTCTTTTAAAATTGGTCTTCCTGGTAAAAGTGGTGTTGGAGGTGGCATTGCTGCTATACTTCCTGGCGAATATAGCATAGTAGTTTGGAGCCCAAGACTAAACAAGTTTGGAAATTCTGTCAGAGGAATAGAATTTCTAGAAAAATTTACAACCAAAACTAAACACTCCATCTTTTAAACAAAAAAAAATTGACCGCAATACGAATCAATAAATATCTAAGTGAGGCAGGCTACTGCTCGAGAAGAGAAGCTGACAAACTTATAGAGCAAGGGATAGTCACCATTAATGGTGCCATACCAGAAATGGGTACCAAGGTTAATCCAACTGACGAGGTACGTATAAAGGGTCAATTGATAACACCGAAGCAAGAAGAGTTTGTTTACCTCGCTTTTAATAAGCCCCGTGGCATCGTATGTACAACTGACACAAAAAGGGAAGCAGACAATATCATAGACTATATTAACTATCCAAAAAGAATATTCCCTGTTGGAAGGTTAGACAAGTACAGTGAAGGCTTGATTTTTTTAACAGACGACGGAGATATAGTTAATAAAATATTGAGAGCCAGAAATCATCATGAAAAAGAATACCTAGTTACTTTAAGTAAACCAATTCAGAATGGCTTTATTGAACTAATGGCAAATGGTGTCCCCATCTTAGAGACGGTGACAAAAAAATGCTATGTAGAACAAATCGATAGTACCCAATTCCGAATTATATTAACACAAGGTCTAAATAGACAAATAAGAAGAATGTGCGAACACCTAGACTATAGAGTTGCTAAGTTAAAGCGCATTAGAATTATGAATATCAATTTGGACGTAGGCGTTGGCAAATGGCGTTATTTCTCAGCTGAAGAGCTGGCCCATATGAATAAATTAATTGGTGAGTCAAGCAAAACACACGAAAACTGATTAAATCAGTTCACTGAATGAAATCTATGTGATTAATTGGCCTTTCGATATGCTTTGCCTTTTATGCTGCCCATCACTAGCAAGGAATAAGGCTTTAGCAGCTAGTGAAAAACACTAGCTTCCTTAATTGGACAACCATTAAAAGCATATACGGCTGTCATAAGCAGAAATACAGGCATCAAAAGTGTTTAGAGACGATATATCCAGAATCGATATATTGTTAGAGCTTCTTAATCTTTTCCGTCCACTCCTTCATATATGCCCCATA
>JBKEFO010000117.1:0-9520 GCA_046709585.1 Marivirga sp. | reverse complement strand
GAAGCGTTAGAAAAGGAGTTTCGGGAAACCCGCTACGAAGATCTAATCTATTTGAAAAACATCTACAAAGGAATAAAGTCATCTGAAATAGACTATTACTTGGATCAGCTGATGAATATTAAAGCTACTAATCTAGATGCTTCTGTTTTGCCCTATTATTATAATTTGAAAGCCTTAGCGTTGACGATGTCAAAGGATCGGGTATCAAACATTTCGTTGAGTGAAGATTCATTAACCATTTATCCAAAAAATTATCGACTATTGTATAGTAGTTTTTTAGCGAATCAAAATAAGGACAAACGAGCAGACTCCATGATGTATGCGCTAGGAATGCAAAATGTGTTTTTTGAAGAGGGAATATTACAATCCGTGAATTACTTCAATAATAAGGAAAAGTATAAGGAGTCGTATACAATATTAGTGGAGGCTGCGAGGCTAAACCCTTCGAGTCTGCTTGTTTTAAAACTATATATATTGCAATCTTTACGGCTAAATATGACGTCTTATGCAATGTCAAGCTTAGCGGAGCTGGCGAATTTGGAAAATGAGAAAGACTACCAACTTTTTTTAGAGGACTTCAATCAGTTGAAAGATGAAATTAATCAAAGGCCCTGGTGATTTCCGCTTATCAAAAAATAGTTGGTGGCAAACCAATTAAAGCATAAATTGTGTTCAATATTTAAAATCATATGGAAAGTAAGAATTCAGTTATACACACAGAAAGTATTGCCAAAATATACAAAATGGGTACTGAAACTGTTGAAGCACTCAAGTCAGTTTCAATTAATATCAATAAAGGAGAATATGTAGCCTTTATGGGCCCTTCAGGTTCAGGAAAGTCTACATTAATGAATATTATTGGTTGTTTAGATACTCCAACAAAGGGCCTTTATAATCTTTCAGGACAAAATGTGAGCACGATGTCCGAAAATGAATTAGCTGAAATCAGAAATAAAGAGATCGGATTTGTTTTTCAAACATTTAATCTACTTCCAAGACAGTCGTCCATGGATAATGTAGCCTTGCCATTAATATATGCGGGATTTAATAAAGCCGATCGACAAGAACGTGCTTTGGCTGTATTAACTAGCGTAGGTCTTGGTGATAGAGCTAGTCACAAGCCAAATGAACTGTCAGGTGGTCAACGTCAGAGGGTAGCTATCGCAAGGGCGCTTGTTAATAATCCTAGTATTATTCTAGCGGATGAACCTACTGGTAATTTAGATACTAAGACATCTTATGAAATAATGGAGCTCTTCCAAAGGTTGCATGATGATGGAAACACCATTATTATGGTAACACATGAAGATGATATAGCGCAATATGCGCATCGAATTATTAGAATGCGAGATGGATTGATAGAGTCAGATACTGTAAATAGTAACGTTTCTAGGGTTGTAGATTCTATAATTTAAGCAGCCTATGCTTTATTTGTTACTTACAGATTTAGCCTCTTTTTTGTGTTACTGAATTATTTTGACTTTTAATGTTATCTCGTCTCATTTTTGTTGTACTATAGTGAAAAGGCTAAAGAGTTATTTTCTGTTTTAATTTAAAATAAAACTAAAATAATGTTCAATAGACCTAATTTATGAATTAATGTGCTATTAAAATGGGGATAGTTTCAGAGAAGATTAGACTTGCAATTGCCGATGACCATGAAATTCTTGCCAGTGGCATTGCTTCAATGCTTTCTAAATATGATGAATTTGAAATTCTAGGGACTGCTAAAGATGGTCAAGAACTGTTGAAGTTCGTCAAATCGACTAGGATTGATTTTGTGATAATGGACATGAATATGCCCATTTTAAACGGAATTGAAACAACCGAAATCCTAAAGAAAGAATTCCCGTCCATAAAAGTACTCATACTATCTATGTTTGATAGGGAGGGCTATATTCAAAATGCATTAGATGCGGGAGTTGATGGCTACTTACTTAAAAATGTAGATGAAAAGGAGATGGTAGTAGCTATCAAAAGAATCATGCAGGGGAAGACATATTTCTCTCAAGATGTGATGGAAAAGATGGCAAATAAAATGCGTATTTATGGCGAAACTGAGGGGGGTGTCAAGCTTTCTGAAACGGAACGAAAAATTCTCAATTTTTTGGGGCAGGGTGATACCTCCGATGAAATAGCGGTGAAGCTAGATCAAAGTCCACATACCGTTGTGAGCTACCGAAAAATGTTGTTGCAAAAGTTTGAGGCTAAAAATGTGTCCCACTTAATAAAAATGGCTTTTGAAAGGGGCTACATAAGCTAAAAGGGTCTTATTGCGTATCCTACGCAGCAGTATGCTTTTTTAAATGTTGTGATTTTGATGGTATTACCTTTCGAACCGAGAGAAAAGATTTGAACAACAATAGGGGAAGCAGTCAATTCTTTTTTTTATCTCTCGGCTCTTCAGGTAAATGTATTACAAATAGGTTTTGGTTAAATCCTTATACCTCAAATGTAAGAGGCTGATGCTTCTTAAGAAACCCTACAAATAGTGTAAATAAAACTATTTGTAGGGTGACTGTTAAAACATATAAATAGCAATTCTTTTCCCAATAGTATCCTTAACTATAGTTTTAAGTCCAGCTTATCCTTCTAGGGCAAATGACAGTACCTTTTCTAATGCATCTTTTGTCTGCTAAGTTCTTGCATTTTCTAGTTATGTTGCCCCTTTTATAGTTTACATGACCCCATTTTGGGTGTATTATGTTGGAGTGTATTGGTTTATAATTGTATTATATAATTAGAACTTAAATCAGATATAAACGCTAACAATTATGAAAACAATTAAGACAATAAAATTCGCGATAGTTTTAGTAGCACTTTTCAGTATATCGGCTTGTGAGTTAATAGAGGAGCCTAATTTTGACGAAATAGAAAGCACCGGAGGGGTAACTGAGGATGTCGACAATCCCGAATAGATGAAATTTTCTTAAAAAGCTTAGGGAGTCAAGTCTTTTCATTTGTATTTTTAACTAATGAAAAGATTTTTTTTCGTAGTAGTAATATTTCTAAACCTCTTTATGCAGCGCTCATTTTGTCAGCTGCAACAGCATGAGTTTGATTCATTAATTAAAGTATCTAAAACATTACGTACGAATGGAAAGGCTGAAGAAGCGATAGTTATTTATTTAGATGTTCTTGCTAAGGTGCCTAGAGACTCTGAAAATGCAGCTTACCTATGCAATTTGTTAAATATCGTTTACAGAAGTATTGGTGAGAAGGCGCTAAGTTTAACATATATCTATAGGGCAATAGAGCTTAATAAGGAAATTGGCTCTGATAGAAACCTGGCGAAGAATTACATTAATTTGGCCAATTATTTTTCAGAGGAGGGGCAACATGAGAAATCTAAAAATTATTTAGTCCTTGCGGGGGGCTTAATAGAGGATAAGGGGGATATACTTAATGGTTACATTTTTAATAGCTTAGGGAGCTATTACAATGATCAAATTGATGATAAATTTTTAAATATAGACACCTCTACAAATTATTATCTCGGGGCGCTACAAGTATATAAGGATAATAAGGCCTATCATATGATGCCTGGCCCATATAATAACATAGCGATAAATTACACTTTAAAGAATCAAAATGGTTTTGCGAAGGAAAATTACCTTAGAGCCATCCATTTAGCAGACTCATTAAATGCACCAAAAGACTTAATTAATTCATATAGAAATCTGGGCAATTTATATATGGAAGAGGGTGATTTTGAAAAGGCGTTAGAAGTGTATAACAAAAGCCTTGCTTTGTCAAGTGTGGAGAATGATCCAGCCTATCAGGTGAATATTTATGCCAACTTGGTGAATGCAAATATAGCACTTGGTCAAGTAGATGAAGCGGCGATTCTATTTCGGAAATTTAACCAAATTAGGGATTCTATTTATGATGCTGAAAAAATTCAAGAGGTGAACGAACTGGAAACTAAATATGAAACCAAATTAAGAGAGCAAGAAATATTGGAACAACAGAGCACAATTAACACGAAAAACTTCCAGAAAAATATATTTTTAGGATTGTCTATACTGTTAGTGGTACTGATTGTCGTTGCTGCCTGGTTCTTTACTCAAAAGCAGAAGTATCTAAAGAAATTGAAGAATGAGGAAATTGCTAATATGAAAAAAGAGCAAGACCTTAAAGAGCTCAATGCCATGATGCATGGCCAAGAGGAAGAGCGCAACAGAATAGCGAATGATTTGCATGATAGGTTGGGAGCTCGCTTGTCTTCTATTAAGCTGCTATTCCAGAATGACGTAGACTTGCAAGTTAGCAGTTCAAAGCTAGTGGCCTACATCGATGAGGCCATTACAGAAACTAGGGAAATATCTCATAATTTGTCTACTGATATGCTGACAAGATTTGGCCTTCAAACGGCGCTGAAAGATACCATTAGAACCATACAAAATAGTAATCAAATAGAAGCCGATTTAGCGGTCTATGGTATGGATAGCAGATGGCCTTTAGCTATTGAGCGGAATATTTTTTACGTACTATTAGAGTTGTTGAATAATACGATTAAGCACTCAGGAGCGAAGAAGCTAATGGTTCAAATTAGTCAAATAGAAGAGGAAGTGAATATCTTTTATGAAGATGATGGTATTGGTTTTGATAAAATGGATACTGATTCGAAGGGAATGGGGATGCGTAGTATGAAAGCGAGAGTCAATGCCATAAAAGCAGACATGCGGATTGAAACCAAAGCAAAGGCAGGTTTTAGTGCCGTTATAAGTCTGCAAATTAGTGATGTTGGTAGAACATCTTCTCCATCGTCGCTCCAATCACCTGCTTAGCATAATAGCATAGGGCTATTAATTACATTAAGATATGACAAAAGGGGTAGGGTATATGTTTATTGCAGGCTTGTTTTTTGCCTTTATGAATGTAGTGGTAAAACTGGTACCAGATATACCAGCTATTGAGATCGTATTTTTCAGGTCGTTGATTTCTTTTGTCTTAACTTTTTCATATTTAAAAGCAGCTAAGATTCCAATTTTCGGCAATAATAAAAAGTGGTTAATATTAAGGGGGCTAACAGGCGCCATTTCGTTGAGCATGTATTTTTATACGCTGCAAAAAATACCACTTGCTAGTGCGGTTACCATACAATTTCTTTCCCCAGTATTCACTTCTATATTAGGTGTTTATATAATAAAAGAAAAAGTTTATTCAGTTCAATGGCTCTTTTATTTGTTGTCATTTATAGGCTTAGTAATTATTCAAGGCTTCGATCCTAGGGTGTCCCCAACTATGCTAATCATAGGTCTCACAGCATCTGTTTTTGCTGGCTTAGCATATAATTTTATCAGAAAAATAAATAAAAATGAGCACCCATTAGTTATTGTATTTTACTTCCCTCTCATCACCGTGCCTTTGACGGCTATTTATTGTGCCTTTAATTGGGTGATGCCTTCTGGAATAGAATGGTTTTATTTACTGCTAATTGGCATTTTCACGCAAGTTGCACAGTACTTCATGACGATGTCGTATCAAGCAGAGGATTTGTCAAGGGTAGCTAGCATCAAGTATTTCAGTATTGTTTATGCCTTAGGCTTAGGGTACGTCTTTTTTGATGAAACTTTCCCTGTAGAAGTTTACGGTGGAATTACTTTAATTATACTAGGGGTAATCATGAATTTGTATTTTAAGAATACCAAGGCGAAAGAATGATTCATTTCAACCAAGCGATTAATTAATTGCATTGCTCGAGTTTAAATTCAATCTAATCGAAGTTCTTCTAAATTGTCGTCTTAAGATCCTACTTTGTACAATTATTGAGCGGCATTGAGTTCACAAAACTCAAAACATAGTTTCTAGTAAAATAAACACATAAAGTGCCATAGTCCATTTTATTGTAATCATATTGTATTATTCGATAATAATGGACATTTTTAAATAGTAAAATGCGTATTATGCGTAAGCGTTTCGTATTGAAATTTTTATTAATGTTTTTAATCAGGCAGATTGAATCAAACTTTAAGCGATAAAGAAAAATTGGAGAAAGAATTGGCTGCAGTAAAATTGAGGTTGAGCCAGTATGAACTAGCTTCAGATGGCGCAAGCGAAGGTTTATGGGACAGGGATTTAATCACCGATAAGGTATTTATTAGTCCGCCATGGGCTACAATGCTAGGTTATGAGCCTGAGGAAATTCAAGAGGTAAAAGGGGTGTGGGAAAATTTGATCCACGAAGATGACAAGAAAAGAGCTATCCGGAATTTTGAAGACTACATTGATGGTAAAATAGCTAGGTACGATATTGATTTTAGATTTAAACATAAGAAAGGTCATTATATTTGGGTGAGATCTAAGGCAAAACTTGTTAGAAATACGCAAGGAAAAGCTATTAGAATTTCAGGTTCACATACCGATATAACTTCTAAAAAAGAGGCAGCAGAGAAGCTTACTAAAAGTGAGAAGAAGTATAAATATCTTTTTGAACATGCCTTAATTGGCATGATGAGAGTAAAGGCTGATGACTTCCTGGTGACAGAATTAAATCATAGAGGATTACAAATTCTAGCAATGCCAGAACAAAGCCCATTTATGTGTTTAAATGATTTGTTTGCTGAAAAAGAGCAAATGGAAGAGGTTATGCGTATTCTTCATCGAAATAAAGGCCTTGATGAGCAAGAGATAAAGATTATTCGATGGGACGAATCTATCACCTGGATATCAGTTTCTGCTGTGTTTTATGAAGATAATAATGATGGGTTTTATGATATTATTTTTAAGGATGTATCTGAGTTTAAGGAAAATTTAATTGAGCTACAGCGACTAAATTTTGAGTTAGATAACTTTGTTTATCATGCTTCACATGATATCAGATCTCCTTTGCGTTCCATGATGGGTTTAGTAGAAATACTTAAGACAGAATCAAATCCTATTGAGGTACGCAAAATTGTTGATATGATGTCAGGGAGCATTAATCGGTTAGATACATTTGTGGTTGATTTGTTGGCCATGTCAAGAAATAATCGGGTTCAGACAGAGGCTGTTAAGATCAATCTGATGGTAGAGCTAAATAATAGCATTACTAACTTCCATCACGTATACAATACACGTGGGTTAGAAATTAGAACAAGTGTGTCACATGCTATTCCGTTTTATTCTGATTTAACCAAGGTTCGCATTATTCTGAATAATCTTATTTCTAATGCTATTAAATACCGAAGAATAGAAAAAGGACTAGTTTCCTTTATACATATAAGTGTTGAAATTACTAAGGAGGAGGGGATTTTAACGATAAATGACAATGGAGAAGGCATATCAGCTGATAAGCTAGATAAGATTTTTGATATGTTTTATCGTGCATCGGAAAATAGTGAGGGCAGTGGTTTAGGGATGTATATTGTTAAAAATGTAATTAAAAAATTAGATGCATCCATTGATGTTAAGTCTGAGGAGAAAAAAGGTACTAACTTTGTAATTAGTATACCGAATAGACTGCAGGATCAGTAATAAGACGAAATATATGTCAGTACATAAAAAGAGTATTAAAAAAGTTACTACCCATCAATTACAAGCCATGAAATCGCGTGGTGAAAAGATATCCATGTTAACAGCCTATGATTTCTCAATGGCTAAATTAGTGGATGCTTCTGGCATAGATGTGATTTTAGTTGGAGATTCAGCTTCCAATGTAATGGCAGGTCATGAAACTACGCTACCAATAACATTAGACCAGATGATTTACCATGCATCTTCTGTGGTAAAGGCAGTTGAAAGGGCATTAGTCGTGGTAGATATACCATTCGGCTCTTATCAAGGTAACTCCTCTGAAGCGCTTCGTTCTTCTATTAGGATAATGAAGGAATCTGGAGGCCATGCTGTAAAGATGGAGGGAGGGGCTGAAATTAAAGAGTCTATCGTCAGAATATTAAGTGCGGGAATACCAGTTATGGGACATCTCGGCCTAACGCCGCAATCAATATATAAATTCGGAACCTATACTGTAAGGGCAAAAGAGGAGGAGGAGGCTGAAAAGCTAATTCAAGATGCAAAATTGTTAGAAGAATGTGGCTGCTTTTCTATTGTATTGGAAAAAATCCCTGCTGCTTTAGCTAAGAAAGTAGCGCAGGAGGTAAATATACCTGTTATTGGCATAGGGGCAGGTCCAGATGTAGATGGGCAAGTCCTTGTGTTGCATGACCTATTAGGAATCACCACTGAGTTTAAACCTAGATTTTTGAGACATTATGCTAAACTAGATACGATTATTACAGAGGCTATAAGTCAATACGTGGCAGATGTAAAGAATGTAGATTTCCCAAATGAGAGTGAAATGTATTAAGCTTTGAGCTGATCAATCCCTTAATTTAATTTTATAAACAGGCTAATCACCCAAACATTAGTCTAACTAGAAAGCTTGCTTATTGTGTTAACAATAGCAAGGCGTTTCCGTTACATACATACCGAAGAACAATTGAAATACTAAAATTAATCCATAAACATGGCTACTAACAAAGAGAAAATCCTATATACGCTGACAGATGAAGCCCCCGCTTTGGCTACCTATTCTTTTTTACCAATAGTGAAGGCTTTTACTGATTCGGCAGGCGTAGCAGTAGAAACTAGAGATATTTCTCTAGCAAGTAGAATTGTTTCTTTATTTCCTGATAAAGTAAGTCCTGAGCTAAGAATTAATGATGACCTATCGGAGTTAGGAGCGATAGCAAAAACTCCTGAGGCGAATATTGTGAAATTACCCAATATAAGTGCGTCTATTCCGCAATTGAAAGCGGCTATTAAAGAATTACAAGGTCACGGCTACGCCATTCCAGATTATCCTGATGAGCCCAAAAATGTAGAGGAGGAATCGATTAAAAAACTCTATGATAGTGTAAAAGGAAGTGCTGTAAACCCGGTTCTTCGTGAAGGTAACTCAGATAGAAGAGCACCAAAGGCTGTGAAAGAGTATGCCAAAAAACACCCGCACAGTATGGGTCCTTGGAGTGTTGACTCACAGACGCATGTGTCTAGCATGACCTCTGGGGATTTTTATGGCAGTGAGCAATCCAAAACGCTTGGTACTGAAACCTCCGTAGATATCATTTGGACTGGCAGTAATGGAGAAAGCAAAGCATTAAAAACTGCAATTAAGCTACAGGCGGGCGAAGTGGTTGATGCCTCTTCGATGAGCAAGAGACTTTTAAGAAAATTCTTAGAAGAGCAAATCCAAGATGCTAAAGATAAAAATGTCTTGTTTTCAATCCACATGAAGGCTACAATGATGAAGGTTTCTGATCCGATCATTTTCGGTCATGCAGTGACGTCGTATTTTAAGCCTCTTTTTGAAAAACATGGGGATAAACTAAAGGCATTAGGTGTCGATTCCAGCAATGGAATAGCTTCTTTGCTAACAGCTTTAGAGAGTTTATCCTCCGAGGAAAGACGGCCCATCGAAGATGATTTAAAGGCATGTTATTTGAATGGTCCAGACTTAGCCATGGTGAATTCTGATAAAGGGATTACAAATTTACATGCCCCTAGTGATGTTATTATTGACGCCTCTATGCCAGCT
>JBKEFO010000116.1:0-9564 GCA_046709585.1 Marivirga sp. | reverse complement strand
TACATCGGCTTGAAACTCATATCGCTGTCTAGTATTGCCAAAAACATTAATACCTATGTTCACTAATTCAGGACCAATCCTAATACCTGTAGGGATATAAAATGATTTAGGAACTTTTTTCTTAGCAGGCTTCGCTAAACGAACGGTATCTTGGCTACTAGTTATGCTGGCAGGAGCTGTCGTGGGATTACGCACCTGCGCTTGACAAACGGACACCAAAAACAGACTACTCAATAAATATTTTAATATTGGAGACATTAGTTGTTATTTTAAGTGTGTCGTTGTTAATTATTAGGGAATCAAAGGTTTGGAAGTTAGTATCTAAGCCTATAAACTGATTATCAATACCGCATTCTGGCGAGTCGACGTTCACTCTTTTTTCATAGCTGAAACTAATTGTATCTGTTTTGTTTTCATAATAGAAGTAGAAGTCAGTTCTATTTTCAACGGGACTAAGCGGTAAGGCTATATTGGTTAAGGTATCTAGACTTATAAATACTATCTCTGTCTGAGGGCTTCTGATAGAGTCGTATTTTACAGCATAAGCGGTTTCTTGTAGATTGGCATCTAGTTTATAGGTGCCAAAAGTGACAAAGTCAGTGTTTAAGCTGTCGCAGTTTGAATCCACCGCGCACGCAAAAAGTACTGACAGGCTAAGTACAATAAGTAAGTATTTAAGTGTTTTCATTCGGTGCAAAGATATTACTTAATCTGATAAGCAAAACCCGAACCAAAAGAATTGATAGGAATTAAAAAAACAGGGAACAATTCCTCTATAAAAATGATTATATTTGCACCCCTTATAACCAATGCTAATGGTTTACCTGTTAAAGGCTTAAGGATAAGACGATTTGATTTGATTGACGCATGAAAACTAAAGGTTTAAAAAAAGATAAAGTAAATGTAATAACACTGGGTTGTTCTAAAAACCTAGTAGACTCAGAAGTACTGATGACACAACTGAGAGGAAATGACATTGATGTCTCTCATGAGTCTGAAAAAGATGACTCTAATATCATTATTGTCAACACTTGTGGCTTCATCGATAATGCAAAACAGGAGTCAATAGATACTATTCTGCGCTATGCCGATGCAAAGCAGGAGGGTATGATAGATAAACTTTATGTAACAGGTTGTTTATCGCAACGCTATAAGGATGACTTAGAAAGAGAGATTCCTTCAGTAGATGCTTATTTCGGTACTATGGAGCTGCCTTTGCTTTTGAAGAAATTTAATGCAGACTATAAGCATGAGCTTGTCGGAGAAAGAATTACTACTACTGCCAGCCATTTTGCTTATATGAAAATAGCCGAAGGGTGTGATAGGCCTTGTTCTTTCTGTGCCATTCCTTTAATGAGAGGAAAACATGTGTCTAGGCCTCTTGAAGAATTGGTGAAAGAAGCTAAGAATCTTGCTAGAAATGGGGTTAAAGAGTTGCTATTGATAGCACAAGACTCAACCTATTATGGATTAGATATCTACAAGAAAAGAAACTTGGCAGAACTACTTCGTCAGCTATCAGATGTGGAAGGAATTGAATGGATTAGATTGCATTATGCTTTCCCTACGGGTTTCCCTGAAGATATTCTGGATGTAATGGCCGAACGAGATAACATCTGCAATTACTTAGATATGCCATTGCAACATGGCTCTACTAAGTTGTTGAAAATGATGCGTAGAGGAACAACTAAGGAGAAACAAGAAGCCTTAATTGAAAAAATTAGAGAAAAAGTACCTGGTATAGCACTAAGGACTACTTTAATAGCAGGTCACCCAGGAGAGACAGAAGAAGACTTTCAAGAGATGATGGAGTTTGTTAGAAAGACGCGTTTCGATAGACTTGGGGTTTTCCCTTACTCTCATGAAGAGAACACACATGCCTATAGCTTTGAGGACGATGTACCTGAAGAGGTTAAACAAGAACGTACTGATGCCATAATGGAACTGCAGACTCAAATTTCTCAAGAACTGAATGAAGAGAAAATTGGTAAAACATTCAAAGTGCTTATCGATAGAAAAGAAGGTGGATACTTTGTTGGTAGAACAGAGCATGACTCACCTGAAGTGGACAATGAAGTATTAATAGATGCTAAGACTCAATATGCTAGAATAGGAGATTTTGTCACTGCTGAGATCATTGATGCTACCGAGTTTGACTTGTACGGTGAAATTAAATAAGCACTTCACTGAAACACTTTAGTTTTAAAAACGATTTTATATATTTATGCATATGATCATTTTGATTATGCTGGTCATATGAAAATAAATGCTTTATGAAGGTATCGTGTATCGACTTTTTAGAAACGGGGCAGTTTGCCCCAATTTTTATTGATTTCATTCAACAAAAAGAACACTTAAAGCCATTTTATCACCGACCGCCTACAATTGCTTCTTTCGAGGGGCAAATCAAGGATAAATCAAATTCCGAAATCGACAGGAAAAGTTTGGTAAAGGTGTTAAAAGAGCAATACAAAAGTATTGATCTTGTCGATGAGTTGACCCATTTACAAATAGAGTCTTTAGAAAAGAAAAATACGTTTACCCTTACCACTGGCCATCAACTTAATATTTTTACTGGTCCTTTATATTTCCATTATAAAATTATTACAGTCATTAATGCGTGCAAAAAGCTGAAAGTAATTTACCCGGAGTACAATTTTGTGCCCGTCTATTGGATGGCCTCAGAAGACCATGACTTGGATGAGATAAAAGGTATCCAGATGGAAGGCCAGAAATTTAAATGGGCTACGGAGCAAACAGGAGCTGTTGGCAGGATGCACACCGATGGGTTGTTGGAGTTAGCCAAATCCATTGATTCCAAAGGAAAAATATTTCAAAAAGCGTATGGGGAAGCTAAAAATCTAGCTGACGCTACACGCAGTTATGTACATCAGCTTTATAGAAAGGAAGGTTTGGTGATTTTGGATGCTGATGACGCAATGCTGAAAGCGAATTTTAAGGCAGTAATCAAAGATGATATCCTTAACCACACGGCAAATGCTTTAGTAAATGAACAATCTGCTAAACTTGATAACCTAGGTTATAAGAGTCAAACTTATCCAAGGGAAATTAATTTCTTTTACCTTACAACAGGAGAGAGGAATAGGATAGTGGTGGAAGATGATCATTATGCTATTTTAGATAAAGACACTAAGTTCACCAAAATGGAAATACTCCAAGAAATTGAAGCACATCCAGAACGCTTTAGCCCCAATGTTATCCTTCGGCCTTTATACCAAGAGCAGATCTTACCAAATTTATCCTATACAGGTGGTCCTGCAGAGGTAGCCTATTGGATGCAGCTCAAACCAGTATTTGATCGTTACAATACTGTCTTCCCCATACTCTTACCAAGAAATTTCGGATTAGTAATCCCAAATATAGTGCAGCATAAGCTGAAAAAATTGAAAATGGCCGATGCAGAGATTTTCATTGAAACAGAAAATTTAAAGAAAAATATCACAAAGAAAATTAGTGGACAGAAACTTAATCTAAATGAAGAAAGACAGTCCCTGAACCAGTTATTGGACGAAATCAAGCAGTATGCTGGAGAAATTGACTACAGCCTTAACGAAATGGCCGCTGCTGAGACTCAAAAGGTGATGAATACCCTCGATAAAATTGAAAAAAAAATGATTGCAGCTGAGAAGAGAAAGCATGCAAATAAAATGAGACAGATTGACGAGATAAAGGCATACTTATATCCATCAAATGGCCCTCAAGAACGCAAAGAAAATTTCCTCCCATTTATACAAGCTGACGAAAAGTTTATTGAAAAACTGATAAAGGCATTAGATCCTTTTAATTTGCAGTTTCATCTTATGAGATGGAATGGATAAATAATGGACAAAAAGACGCTTAGGAAAGTATATTTAGAAAAAAGAAGACTTTTGACTGATGCGGAGTACAAAAAAAGAAATCTTTTCTTATGTGACCGTCTGAAAGCATTTGTACAGATAAAAGGATATCAAAAAATCCATTTATTTTTCCCGATCAGTAAATTTAAAGAAGTGGATCTTCATTCATTTCTAGCATGGGCGTATGCGCAGAAAAACATTCAAATTATTACAAGTGTCTCCGATTTAGTCAATGCTCAGATGCAGCACTACATTGTAAATCAGAGGACTAATTTTGGGATAAATGAATGGGGAATACCGGAACCAATAGGGGCAAAAGAATTTGATATAAAGGAGCTGGATTGCGTCCTGGTACCCATGGTTATAGGTAGTAAAACAGGGCATAGGATTGGCTATGGGAAGGGGTATTACGATCAATTCTTAATGCGGTGTACCGAAAAGACAGTGTTTGTTGGTTTGAACCTCGGCCCATTATTAGAGGGAGAGATTTTTACCGAGGGCCATGATATAAGTATGGACTGGATGATGACACCCTTTCAACTGTTAAGATGCTAAACCAAAATACACCGCTCACTATGTTCATCGGCGACAGAAAATCAATTATTTTAAAACAACTTATATGGTTTTAGGTGTTAGTGCTTAGATGATTATCTTCACAAAATAAAGTACTTTGATGCGAGCAATAATTATAGGTGCAGGAGTAGGGGGAATAGCTACCTCCATTAGGTTAGCAAAGAAAGGTTATAGTGTAGCTGTTTATGAGCAGAATAGCTATCCAGGTGGTAAATTGACCGCTTTTGAGCAGGATGGATTTCGCTTCGATGCCGGGCCCTCTTTATTTACGCTTCCTGAACTTGTGGATGACCTAGTAGCCTTACAAGCTGAAGAGGCAAACATTACCTTTCCGTATAAAAAATTGTCAGAGTCTTGCCGGTATTTTTGGGATGATAACACGGCCCTTACTGCCTACAGTGATCCGGAAAAATTCGGACAAGAGGTAGAAAATGTTTTCGGTGTACCAGCACAGATTATTTTGGATTACCTAGAATCTGCTGCGTTCAAGTATGAGAAATCTGCCCGCATATTTTTAGAGAAGTCATTACACAAAACGAGTACCTACCTTTCTAAAGATATTATTCCTGCTATCCTTAATATCTATAAATTTGGTTTGTTCGAAAGCATGGATGCTTTAAATACAAGAAAACTAAAAAATGATAAACTGGTGCAATTGTTCAACCGGTTTGCAACATACAATGGTTCTAACCCTTATCAGGCACCGGGCATACTCACTTCTATTGCTAATTTGGAACTGAATAAGGGTACTTTCTATCCTGAAAACGGGATGCATCAAATTACCGAGCAACTTGTTAAGACGGCTGAATCGTTAGGTGTTGCGTTTAATTATAACAAAGGAGTAGATCGCATATTGGTAGAGGGCAATAGTGCAAAAGGGGTGATGATAGATAGTGAAACATTATTTGCTGATTTAGTAGTGAGTAATATGGATATCCATCCTACCTACAAACGGTTATTGAAGGAGCAAAAACAGCCGGAACATATTCTGAATCAAGAGCGCAGCAGTTCTGCGCTTATTTTTTATTGGGGCATAGATAAGCAATTTGAAAAGTTAGGGTTGCACAATATATTTTTCAGTAATGATTATCATGAGGAGTTTGAGCATATATTCAAGCATGGCACTGTAAACGAAGACCCAACAGTTTATGTAAATATTACCTCAAAGCACAGTGCTTCAGACGCGCCAGAAGGTATGGAAAACTGGTTTGTAATGGTGAATGTGCCAGCTAATACTGGGCAAGATTGGGATGAGATTATTCCAAAAGTAAAAGCTGATGTGATCAAAAAGCTTAGTAAGCGTTTAAATGTTGATTTGTCAGCGCATATCATTTCAGAAAGTATACTAGAACCAAGAAGTATTGAAAGCAAGACTTCTTCTTTTGGCGGTGCTTTATATGGTAGTAGCTCAAATAACCGTTATGCCGCGTTCTTACGACACCCTAACTTTCATCAGCAAATCCAAGGTCTGTATTTTTCTGGAGGAAGTGTACACCCAGGAGGTGGAATACCGCTATGTTTATTATCGGCTAAAATAATTGATGATCTTACATCTCATGGATAAACTGAAAACCCTACGCAAGTATCTGCTGAATAGACCTTGGATTGGTGCCGTCACTATAGCTGCATTCTATTTTTTTGGCACCTTTGGGATCCTTATAGGCTACGGAGATTGGTTTATACCTAAAACAGCATTCAATTTATTATTATCATTTATTGTGTTGTTAGTATATCAGCAAACCATCAATTATAAATTGATAGTAGCTTTGGCCTCTTGTTATCTAATTGGGTTTACAGCCGAGTTTTTAGGGGTGCAATACGGCTTAATATTTGGTGATTATTATTATCCTTCAACACTTGGGCCCCAGCTCTTTGGTGTACCGTTTGTTATAGGGGTAAATTGGTACCTGATCACTTTTACTGTTTGGTCCGTGTTAAGTCGAATAGTATCTATAGCATGGTTAAGGGTGTTCTTGGCAGCAAGCATAACTACGCTTGTAGATGTGCTCATCGAGCCAGTGGCCATCGCGCTAAAGTTCTGGACTTGGGATACCGTAGAGGTGCCGCTTCAAAATTACCTAGGATGGTTTGTTATATCATTGCTCATTTTTAGCATTTACCAAGCGATTAATATAACCGTTAAAAACAAAATGGCCCCCATGCTTCTTGCTTGGCAGCTGTTTTTTTTCATCGTTCTCAACCTTTTTTTGCCGTAAATGCAACCATTCTATTTTTTTAGCATCTTACAGATAGAAACAAAAACTATAATCACACATGAAAAAGTTAATCATCCTAATAGCTGTACTAGTACCGATGCTCGTTCTGGCTCAAAATGAGGAGACCCGCTCATTACAATCATTTAGTGAAGTAAGTGTATCTCAAAGTATAAAACTGGTCTTGGTTAAGGGAAGTGAAAATAAAGCAGTAGTGTCCACGGAGGGAGAATTAGAAGATGTGTTAACAGAGGTGTCAGGGAATACGCTATCCGTTAAGAAGGCTTCAAAGTACGGATGGAGTAGTGGAAATGATAAAGTAGAAGTTAGGGTAACCTATACAGATAACTTAAACGAACTAAAAGCGTCAAGCTCTGCGCAATTGGAAGTTGAAGGCACCATGGCAAGCAGTAATATAGAAGTGAAGGCAAGTAGTTCGGCATACATCAGTTTTAAGGCTACTGCCGATGCGATTACTATTGCGGCTTCGAGTTCCGGGAATGTGTCTGCTGATATTCAAGCGGAAGAGGCGATGATTAAAGTAAGTAGCTCAGGAAAAATTGACCTAATTGGTAATGCTACCGTGTTAGAGGCGGCAGCAAGTAGTTCTGGCAAAGTAAGAGGCAACGAATTTTCTTGCAATAAAGCCGATTTAGCGGCTAGCTCTTCAGGAAGTATTTCCGTCGCTGTAAAAGATGAATTGAAGGCATCTGCCAGTTCTTCAGGCAGAGTGGTATATAATGGAAACCCTAGGGTTAAGGAAATGAACGCTAGCTCAGGCGGTAAAGTAAAGTCTGCAGAGTAATAAAGTGTTACTCATTAAACATAAAAAAAACCCGCTCATTGGCGGATTTTTTTATGTTTAAGCTTTCTTGAAAGTCTTGTTGTATAAGTCGATGCTTTCGTTAATTACATTCATGGCTTCTGCTTTGTCAAAGAAATCTTCAACCACTACCTCTTTATTTTCTAACTTCTTGTAGTCTTCGAAAAAGCGTTGCATTTCTTTTACAGTATGAGGAGGTAAATCACTGATGTCATTCATGTGGTTTACAGCCATGTCATTGGCCGCAACAGCAATGATCTTATCATCGGCTTCCCCTTGGTCCATCATTTTCATAACACCCAATACTTTGGCTTTTACCATACATAATGGGGGGAGCTCAATAGTAGATATTACCATAATATCTAATGGATCTTTGTCATCGCAATAGGTTTGAGGAATAAAACCATAATTGGCAGGGTAATGAACGGAGCTGAATAAAACCCTGTCTAACATCAAGTAACCAGTTTCTTTATCTAACTCAAATTTGCCTTTACTTCCTTTTGATATTTCTATAACAGCATTTACATACGCTGGAGATTCATCTCCGTAGTATACATCATGCCATGGGTTTCTTTTCGAATCTTGCATAATAAAAAATTTTTAACAAAAATAGTCCATCTTAGCTTTAGTACCTATAACTTCCATTACAATTCTATTAATTTGTAGTATGATTCAACGAACAACCGCAAATAAGCTTTCAACGGAAAAAATAAGACAGATCAAATTCGTTTTAAAGTTGCTTTCTTTTGGCGCCATCTTATTTTGTATGCATTACTTCCATACTAAGCTAGTAGGAGAAGGTATACCGCTACATTTTATCAAGGCTATTTCGCTCTATCTTTATGCAGATTTACTGATTTCTTTAGTTCGCTTGCTCATGGTTTTTTTCTATGTGAGAAAACATGTGTTAAAGAGAGGAGTAAAAAATAATTTTGAGCTGGGTATCAACCATATTGCGAACATACTACACAGTATTATACTTATAGCCTCGGTCTTACTGTTGTTCGAGATTGACCCTATCAACCTTATAACTTCCCTAAGTATAGTGGCGGCAGCCATTGCCATACTATCAAAAGATTATATCTCCAATATGATTAATGGTATGATCATTATGTTTGCTGATGAGCTCACCATTGGCGATGAAATAAAGATTGGTGACATAAAAGGAAAGATAGTAGACATCACCTTGATCAATGTGCATATAGTAAATGACGATGAGGATTTAATTTACATCCCCAATAGTATCATTTTCAGTTCTCAGATCATGAATTTCACAAAAAGGAGCGTTCGTAAGGTGAGCTTTGATTTCGATATGAAAAACGAGAGACTGAAAAATATAGTTGAATTAGAGAAGTATATCACCACATCATTAACAGCATACCAGCAATATATTAAAGAGGATAGTTACAGCTTAAAAATTATTAAGATCAATGAAAATTTTAGTGCTTTGAAATTTCAATTCATTTTGCACAAACAATCTAGTGTGAGAGAAAAAGATCTTAGAAGAATAGCGCTGCGGAATGTGCTTAACTATGAAGGGAAGTAACACAAAAATATTTCTTTAACTAAATGAAACCCTTCGTGAGCTCATGAGTTAAGAGTGAATAACCTAATTAAAAAGAAAGACTATGAAGAATGTATTATTTGTATTGAGTATTGCGCTAATAGTAGCGTCATGCTCACCAACAAAAGAAGAGAATGGAGAGGTAGCTGAAGTAGTTATTGAAGCTTCCGCGGCACCTAAACTTGTTAAGTTATGGGAAACTGACACAGTATTAACTACGAATGAGTCTGTGCTATTTGACGCCAAAGGTATGAAGCTGTATGTGTCTAATATTAATGGGCAGCCTTTAGCAAAAGATGGTAATGGATTTATTTCTACACTTAACCTTGATGGCTCTATAGATAAGCTCGAATGGGCGACAGGTTTAGATGCTCCTAAGGGCATGGGCATTTTTGAAGGCCACTTATATGTGACGGACATTGATAAAGTAGTAGCAATAGATTTGACTACTGGTGAAGTAGTAAAGGAGTTTAAGCCAGAGAAAGCAGAATTTTTGAATGATATTACTGTCTCAAGTGATGCAGTTTATTTTTC
>JBKEFO010000115.1:0-9592 GCA_046709585.1 Marivirga sp. | reverse complement strand
TTGGGGATATTTAATGCGGTAACGAATAGAACTTATGCAAAAGTGAGGGATACGTTGACAGGACAAATAAGGGAGGTTCAGGTCGATGATTTAACAAATTATAATGCTGTTGTAATCGATCAAAACCTTAAGAACAATAGCAGCGTAAGCTTTATAAATACGAATGTGCAGCGTCTTGATGGAGGCGACGATGCTAACGTGATGGGTGCGGATTTTAACTTTCAGGATAAAACGAACACTTATAGGTTAGGCGGATTCGGCGCCTATAATTTAATTTCTGATGCTACTGTAAAAATATCGGACGGTTACACTTATCGTGTAAACGTTGCTAAGATTAGTGGAAAGTATCAATTTGATGTGGGAAGAAACGTAGAGTCGGACACTTATAACCCTAATGATTTTGGTTTTTTGAGAAGACCAAACAGGGTTATCTATTATGCTTCTGGCAGTTACAATCAATTTCAACCGACATGGATATTTAACCAATTTAATGTAAGGCTGGCTACTGATTACAGTCAGCTGTACAAACCACGAACTTATCAACAATTTGGGATGGGTACTAGGTTCTGGGGCAGGCTCAGAAATTTCCAAGAGCTGTCTATGAGTGTTAATTATCGACCGTTAAGGAACTTTGATTTTTTCGAACCTCGAGAAGAGGGTTACAAATTTTTTAGGCCCAGAAATATTAGCACCAGAATAGGCTTTGCAACAGATAGCCGGAAGAAGCTAATGCTTAATATGAATACTGGTATAAGAAGTGCCAAAGAAAGGGACCAGCTAGACTATTGGGTAGGTCTTTCTCCTCGTTTTAGGGTAAATAACCGATTATCACTTGATTATTCGATTGACTATAATATGCAACTCAGTTCAATAGGCTTTGCAGAAAAACAATACGATGAGCAAGATCAGCTACAGCAGATTGTTTTTGGTGAGAGAGATATACAAACGATAAACAATTTTCTACAAGTTAATTATATTATAAATAACCGATCTGGTCTGAACTTCAGGTTTAGACATTACTGGAGTAAGGTGGATTATTTCAATTACTTTGAATTGCTAAGTGATGGAGATATTGTGGATATTGCCTTTGATGGAAAAGAAGAAGGAGATGCTTATGAAACGCACGATGTGAATTATAATGCATTTAGTATTGATGCCGTTTATAGTTGGCAAATAGCACCAGGAAGTTTTTTAAATGTGGTCTACAAAGATAATCTTCAAGAAAGTAATAGTTTTGTTGACCTGAACTATTCGGAAAACATTAGAGATGTATTTTCTACAACGCATAACCAAAGCGTAAGTGTTAGATTGATCTTTTATTTGGATTATGCCACGATTAAAAGAAACCTGAACAATTAGGTCATTTTAATTACCGCAGGACGAGTAAGGCCAGCTGAATGACAGTAAAGAAGGCCATTGCCACTAAGTCATTCATTTTGGCGTTGATATTATTGTACCGCCAATAGCGCCATAAGGCTAATGCTTGTATCAAGATGACGAATCCAAATATCTTGAAGACGTTGTAACCAGAAGTCATGGGTGTACTTCTTGTCTCGTCATATAGTGACATTTGCTGGTGAAAAATAATGGATTTCTCATAAGTAAAGTAATTATCCTTGATTACCTCTGAGAGTGCTTCAAACTCATAAAAATTGAACTGTTGCCCATCTTTAAACACAACGCGTAAATAATTACTTTCCGGTTTTTGGGAATGTTCATCAGGGTTTGCTGCGAAGGCTATAGTGGAGGTTCTTTCTATGTTTGGCAATAAGTAGTCTATTATCAAAAGACTGTTCAAGACTAATACAAAGAGTACAAACACCCTTGCTTTTCTAAAGAGCGTCGCATAATAGGCTGCTCTTTCGTGCACTTCTTTCCTCGCCCTAGCTTTATTTCTCTCTGTTCTATGCTCACGCGCTGTTTGATGATGCTCTTGTGATGCTGAGTAGCTCTGTTGATGAGTAGAATCGAAAGTTTGCTTGGAAGGAGTATCGGGGTATCGCTTAAGGTACTGGTATGCTTGGTTGATTCTTTGAAATGCCTCACCATTATCACCTTTATAAATGTCAGGGTGGTATTGTTTCGATAATTTCCAAAATGCCTCCTTTATTTCTATCTGTGTAGCGCCTTCTCTAGTGCCTAAGGAAGCAATTGCCTCATAATAATTATTGACCATCAAAAATCTTATAATATTTACCTAGGCCTAAAATAAAACCTATACCTAAACCTATTTCTATAACCCCTAAAAACCAACCAATTAACCCCCCTAATATTGTTGGAAAGACTACTTTTACCAATAGGCTATTCATTGGAAGAGTATCTATAAATAGGATAACTTAAATGAGTAGCTTCGTAATGAGTAGATTTTTTATATATCCAATCCAATTGACGAAAGTTACTTTTTGCAAATTCAGAGTCACTATGCTTCATTGCTTTAAATTCCTCCCGCTGCTCTATACTTAAACTTTTTAAGATAGCGGGAGCTTTTTCGGCAAACACATAGTCCGAGAAGCCCTCCTTTTGTTGAAGTATAGTGTCGAAGAAATTCCAATTAAAAAATGAGTCTTGTGAAGAGGGTTCCAATACTTCCACCAGGTAGCGTTTTGCTAATTGTTTCGTGGGTACTATTAAATCACCCTTTCGAAAGGTGATTTGCTTAAGTTCAACAGTCGTTTTAGTAGAATAATGTAGGTAATGACCCTCATAGGCTGCGCTTACTGTTTGGTAATCACTAATTGTATATGTTTCAACTTCTATTGTGCTATCCTTTTGTAAAGCGATCATATTTACCCCGTTTGCCGAGAGTCTTTCAATGACTTTAGCCCAAACTTTTGGAATAATATAGTAGTCGGGTACCTTAACCTTAGCACTTACGTCATATTCGTTATAAAAAGGAACCTCTTTTTCTATAGGTTCTTCTCTGTTATAATATAGAAGAGGGTTACCTGTCAAGTCATTCACTGGATTGCTCGTTTCGAATCCTTTGAGTGTTACCATTCTAAATTGTGCTCTATTATTCTCCCAAGCAATGGGCAAGGAGTCTGCTTTCAGTAGTTGCTCTCTGTCAATTAGGCGTTTTTCCTGTATTAGGGCAGAATTTTTAGCTGTTAGACTCACCATTACCTCTAGATAATCATAGGTGTTTTCAACTCTTTTCTTGTAAGGCTTCCACATATGACTTTCACTTATAAATCCAATTGTCTGTTTTAAGGCAGCATATCCACTGGAATAGCGCGCAGCATCCCAAAACTGAACCCATCCTTCATTAGGAGAACGTCCATGAACATTCACGTAAACGACCGGACTTCTGTCTTTCTCTCGCAGTGAGCCGAACACTTCAGCTTCAAAGGTATCCTCTAAATAAACACCTAGCTGCCCTCCTAACTTATTGTGCTGCGTGCTAATTAATGTAAGCACATGTTGATGATCCGAACCATTGGTGACGTGGGTATCTACGAAAACTTCAGGGTCTAATTGTTTAATTATTTCAACTAAAGAGAAGGCGTTTTTGGAGTCCATTTTGATGAAATCTCTGTTTAAGTCATAGTTTCTCGCATTTCCTCTAAAACCGTAGGCTTCAGGGCCATTCTGGTTTACTCGTGAACTATTGTTTCTATTTAGCACACCTCCAATATTGTAGAATGGAACTATGGCAATAATAATGTCCTTTAAATATGGATAAAGACTCTTGTTTTGGGCAAAGTTTCTAATAAGCATCATGGAAGCATCTACCCCATCAGGCTCGCCAGCGTGTATGGCATTGTTAATCAAAATAACTGGTTTATTACTTTCGTGTATATTTGATATGTCAAACACTTTGTCCGTATTATAAATTATGAGATGTAAAGGTTCACCACTATCTGTTAAACCCATTTTAAGTAGGCTTACCTGCTCAAATTGATTGGCTAACTTTGTCCAGTATTCAATACCTTCTTTGTAGGTAACAGTTTCGGAACCCCCGGACTTTTCAAACTTTGTTTGTAAATTCTGCTGTGAGTAAACGGAAACGGAAAGATGAAATAATAGAACAATTGTTAATGAACGCATAGATAATATTTTTGGACTACATCTAAAGTACAAAACAATTATAAGAGTAGACTAATTACCCGCAATTACTGCACACATTTTTTCTTTTTCCAGAAAAGATTAATAGCCATACATGCTTGATTGTTTTTTAAACTTAGTGTATATTGTACACTATGTTGGTTTTTATTTACTAAAATAAGTTAAAATAGATGAAGACAAAAGGACTATATAATCCTGAATTTGAGCACGATGCGTGTGGTATAGGAACCATAATTAATGTGGATGGAAACGTTGAGTTTAGCTTGATTCAAGATGCGCTCGATATGCTTGAAAACATGGAGCATAGAGGAGGTACAGGGGCGGATGAATCTACCGGTGATGGCGCGGGTATTATGTTGCAGTTAACGGATCAGATGGTTAAGAATTTTGCCGAGGAGGCGAAGATTCTATTAAATAACAGCTTACCCGCTGGAGTAGGGATGTTTTTTTTCCCAACAATTCCGACGGTTATCGAAGCATGTAAGCAAGTTATTGAAGACACGGCGAAGAAATTAAATTTAAAAGTGCTAGGCTATCGTAAGGTACCTATAGATAAAACGATCGCTGGTGCGGGTGCTAAAAAGGTAGAGCCTTTAATTGAACAAATATTTATTCAACCGCTAGAGGCAATGTCTCCAGAGGTTTTCGAGAGAAAATTATTTGTAATGCGTAATGCAGCCACGCATTATATGGGACACCATGTGGAAGGAAATAACAAGGCTTTTTACGTCTGCAGTCTTTCTACTAAAAGTATAGTTTATAAGGGTCAGTTAAGGACAAACCAGTTAAGACCGTATTTTAAAGATTTACAGGATAAACGGTTAAAAAGTGCTTTTGCAATAGTGCATTCTCGTTTCTCAACGAACACTTTTCCAAATTGGAAATTAGCACAACCTTTTCGGTTTATTTCTCATAATGGCGAGATTAATACAATTCGCGGCAATGTGACCAAAATGAAGTCGAAGGAGGCACGTTTTAAGTCTAAAGTGTTTAGCGCGGAGGAGCTAGAAATGCTTTTACCAGTAACGAATCCAGAGCACTCTGACTCTGCAAACTTGGATTCTCTAGTAGAAATGTTAGTGCTAGATGGGCGTCCATTAGAGCAAGTGATGATGATGATGGTGCCTGAAGCATGGCAGAACAACAGCTTTATGGACAAGGACAGGAAGGCCTTCTATAAATATTTTGCCTCCATGATGGAGCCTTGGGATGGTCCAGCGGCATTAATATTTACTGATGGTCATAAAATTGGTGCGACGCTTGATAGGAATGGTCTAAGGCCAGCGCGTTTTGCGATTACTGCTTCGAACCGATTAATAATTGCCTCTGAAGCGGGAGCCCTGAAGTTGGACGAGGCAGATATTGTACAAAAAGGACGGCTACAACCAGGAAAGATGTTAATGGTAGATCTTGCTACAAACAAAATAATGTTTGATGAGGAGATTAAGCGGAAAGTCGCTAACGCAAAGCCTTATTCCCAATGGATTAATGCCCATAGAATAAAATTAAGATCTTTACCAGACCCTCCACACAAAATAGAAAGCCTCACTGCTGCAGAGATATTGATATATCAAAAATGTTTTGGTTATACTACGGAGGAATTGAAGGTAATAATACAAGACATGGCTGAGAAAGCAACTGAGCCACTCGGATCAATGGGGGCTGATACTCCATTGGCTATTCTCAGTAAACAGAGCCAGCATATAGCTAATTACTTCAAACAACTTTTTGCGCAAGTAAGTAACCCTCCTATTGATCCTATAAGAGAACGCATGGTGATGTCTTTATTTACCCGAGTAGGTAAAAGCGAAAATATTCTCGATGAATCACCAGATCATGCTAGGCAAATACATATTTCTCATCCCCTATTGTTCAATAGCGATCTAGCAAAATTCAAGTATCTGAAGGATATCGGTTATGATTATACCACCATAGAGTGCACCTTTAAAGCAGACGGCATGGCTGGGCGCTTAGAGGAGGCTTTAGATAAAATTTGTCTAGAAGCGGAACAGGCAGCGATTGCAGGGAAAGTAGTGTTGATTTTATCGGATAGAAACATTGACGGCACGGCCGCACCAATTCCTTCACTCTTGTCGACAGGGGCAGTACATCAGCACCTCGTTGCTAAAAACTTAAGGACAGAGACGGGCATTGTTGTTGAAGCAGGTGACGTTAGAGAAACACACCACTTTGCAACAATTATAGGGTATGGTGCGAGTGCAATAAACCCGTACTTAGCATTAGAAAGTATTGAAAAGCTATTTGTGGCAAACAAGTTACAGGCAGGACTTTTGCTAAAGGATGCTTTTGACAATTATAAACAAGCAATTGGTTACGGCCTTTTAAAAATCTTATCTAAGATGGGTATCAGTACCCTACAATCTTATCAGTCAGCTCAAATATTTGAGGCGTTAGGGCTATGTAGCAAAGTGGTGGACCGTTGCTTCACTGGAACAATCAGCAGAATTGAGGGGCTTGACTTTGATGGTTTGGCAAAGGAGGTAATGGTGCGACATAATAAAGCCTTCAATGAGCATAGTATCGACGATAGATTGGAGGTAGGCGGTTTGTACCAATGGAAGCAAAGGGGTGAAAAACATCTTTTTAATCCAGAAACGATACATTTGTTACAGCAGTCTACACAAACGGCCAATTTTGAGCTTTTTCAAACGTACAGTGAGAAAATAAATAATCAGCAAAAGGAGGCCATCACATTGCGTTCTCTTTTTGAGTTCAAGAAGAGAACAGCTATCCCTCTCGCTGAAGTTGAGCCTGTAGAAAACATCATAAAGCGCTTTGCCACGGGGGCCATGTCATTCGGATCTATATCTCATGAAGCGCATAGTACTTTAGCTATCGCTATGAACAGAATAGGAGCGAAAAGTAATAGTGGTGAGGGAGGTGAGGACGAGATAAGGTTTGAGATGAAACCAAACGGAGACTCTGAAAGATCTTCTATTAAGCAAGTGGCTTCAGGTAGGTTTGGTGTTACCAGCTATTATTTAGCGAATGCTGATGAGTTACAAATTAAGATGGCACAAGGGGCAAAACCCGGTGAGGGAGGACAATTGCCAGGACATAAAGTAGACGCTTGGATTGGAAGGGTAAGACATTCAACACCAGGAGTTGGCCTTATATCTCCCCCACCGCATCATGACATCTATTCTATTGAAGACTTAGCACAGCTAATTTATGATTTAAAAAATGCTAACCAGCAGGCCAGAATCAATGTTAAGCTCGTGTCCCAAGCGGGAGTAGGTACAGTGGCAGCCGGTGTTTCAAAAGCAAATGCCGACGTTGTGCTTATTTCTGGAGCCGATGGAGGTACTGGTGCATCGCCGCTTAGCTCGATTAGGCATGCGGGCTTACCTTGGGAACTTGGTTTGGCAGAGGCGCATCAGACGTTGGTAAAAAATGATTTAAGAAGCAGAATTACGCTTCAGGCAGATGGTCAGATGAGAACAGCTAGGGATTTAGCTATTGCGACGCTGCTAGGCGCAGAAGAGTGGGGAATATCTACTGCTGCATTGGTGGTTGAAGGGTGTATTATGATGCGCAAATGTCATACAAATACTTGCCCAGTAGGCGTGGCCACGCAGAACCCGGAATTAAGAAAACTGTTTACGGGCAAACCGGAACATGTTGTAACGTTTTTTGAATTTCTAGCAGAAGACTTACGTCAAATAATGGCCTCACTGGGCTTTAAGTCTATCAATGAAATGGTTGGCCACTCGGAAATACTTAGAATGCGAAGTGGAATAAAACATTGGAAACTAAAAGACATTGACTTAAATGCCATCTTGTATCAAGAGCATGTTCCAGAGCATATAGGTATTTATAAACAAATAGACCAAGACCACAAACTAGAAGCAGTTTTAGACCGTCAGCTGGTTACCTTATCTCAACCAGCTTTACTAAGTGGAGTGAAAGTCAGTTGTACGCTTTCCATTAAAAATACAGACAGAGCTGTAGGGGCTATTTTGTCTCATGAGGTCAGTAAATTGTACAAGGCAAAGGGTTTAGCAGACGGACTTATACACTTCACCTTTAATGGATCTGCAGGTCAAAGCTTTGGTGTATTTTTAGCAAAAGGAATACACCTTGAAGTGGCCGGGGAGTCGAACGATTACTTTGGTAAAGGGCTGTCTGGAGGGCAGTTAACCATTTATCCACCAAAGGAATCACCGCTAAAAGCTGAGGAGAATATTATTATTGGTAATGTGGCATTTTATGGTGCTACCTCAGGCAGGAGCTTTATTAATGGAATGGCAGGGGAGCGCTTTTGTGTAAGAAACTCAGGAGTGACGGCCGTTGTTGAGGGGGTGGGTGATCATGCCTGTGAATACATGACTGGCGGTACCGTAATTGTTTTAGGAAAAACAGGACAGAATTTTGCAGCTGGAATGAGTGGCGGTATAGCCTACATATTGGATGAAGACGGAAGCTTTGCCGATAACTGTAATAAAAGTATGGTAAGCTTGGAAGTGTTAACAGAGCAAAATGATATAGACCAAGTTTATACGCTAATTGAAGAACACCTAAGGTATACAGGAAGTGCTAAGGCAGGACGAATACTAGCGGAATGGGCAAATAATTTAGCTAAACTAATTAAAGTAATACCCTTTGAATACAAAAGAGTGTTACAAGAAAGAGCAGTCATGAAGGAAGAGAACAGTAAAATTATAGCATAATGGGACATTTAGACGGATTTTTAAAATATGACAGAGAGCTTCCAGACAGTAGGCCTCCCTTTAAGCGGGTAGATGATTATAAAGAAATTTATCAGCCTTTTCCTGAAGTTAAAACAAAACAACAAGCGGCCAGATGCATGGACTGTGGAACCCCCTTTTGTCATTCTGGCTGTCCGCTGGGAAATATTATTCCAGAATTCAATGACGCTGTGTACGAAGAAGATTGGAAAGAAGCCATTTCCCTACTACAAAGCACGAATAATTTTCCTGAATTTACGGGCAGAATATGTCCTGCACCTTGTGAAGCAAGCTGTGTTTTAGGAATCAACAAACCACCGGTGGCTATTGAGCATATTGAGAAAACCATAGTGGAAAAAGCGTTTGAACTTGGGCTGATAACACCAAACCCACCAAAGGAAAGGACGGGTAAGAAGGTTGCAATAATAGGCTCCGGACCTGCAGGCTTGGCGACCGCCGATCAGCTGAATAAGGCAGGGCATTGGGTCACTGTTTATGAAAGAGATGATAGAATTGGTGGTTTACTCCGCTATGGAATTCCTGATTTTAAGTTAGAGAAAACGGTTCTGGATCGACGTTTAGACCTCATGAATTCTGAAGGAGTGCTGTTTAAAACTAATTCTGAATTAGGTAAAAATATTAATCCTGAAAGTTTAAAAGATGATTTTGATGCAGTGGTTTTATGCACAGGATCTACTGTGCCAAGAGACTTACTAATTGAAGGCAGAAACCTCGAAGGCATTCATTTTGCCATGGACTTTCTGAGACATCAAAATAAGGAAGTGGCTGGAGATGAGCTTGATGAAAAAATTAGCGCA
>JBKEFO010000114.1:0-9598 GCA_046709585.1 Marivirga sp. | reverse complement strand
CTCATTTACTTCGTCAATTTTGGGAAGGGCCATTTTCTCTTGATTAAAATAAGTGAAACCAGATGCTTGAATTAGTGCTTCTTTGTATTTTTTAGCTTCATTTATTCTTTCATTTGGTTTTACATATTGTAAGGCACAAAGCTTAATTGGTGTGTCTTCATTAGTATGGTCAGATCTAAAGTTTTTGATTTGATCTAAACTTATCTTACTATTATTTAATTTACACTCACATAGTTTAAGATAAAAAGGAGCGGAATGACTTTCTAGCCAAGAATTATTCTCTAAATGTGTTTTGAATATTTTAAATAATAAAGAAATGGTGTCTAAATCCGAATTGTTTAAGAGCGCATATTGACAAAGAATATCAGGGAAATGTGGGTTATAACTTTCATCTTCCATCATTTCAGTATAATTATTTTTAAGCTCTTGAAAAATTATTTTTGAGAAATCCGTTGCTGTTTCTTCGTGAAATAAGGCAACCCCATAAACTCTTGCTTTTAAATAGGGATGTGCTACCTCTAATTCATTCTTACAAAGCTTTAATAACTCAAAGTAGTCATTCCATAAATTATGTTGCACCTCAGATAGCACATTTCCATAAATCTTTAAACTTAGTGCCCATAATTTATTAGTGTAATTTGGTTCATTATGATAATAAGTGTCAAGCCAGAATTCGTAGGACTTAAAATTGCTGAAATCAACGAATAGTTCAAAAAAATACCTTCGCACATTTTTTTCTTTAGCGAGATGAGGCAGTAGTTCTTTAGCGAAATCGGGTTTGTTTTTTAGTTGAGTACCAAAAAATCTGAAAAATAATACATTGCTAATAATAATTTTATTTTGACGATACAATACGATGAAGAAGTCGATATCTTCTTTTTCCAATGCTTCTAATACAGCAAACTGCAGTAATTTAAAGGTTTTGTTTGGATGAATATTAGACTCTATTATATCCACCAAAAGATGCTCATTTAAGCCATTATGAAGCAATTTTAGTTTACTGAAATCGTGCTGAATTCTATCAGATTGGAGAGATAGATCATTGTTTTTACTTTGCTTTACAATTTTTTTCTTTTCTTCTATATAATCTAAAAGTGTATTTTCATTATACTTAGATAAATTGCTTGTCGATTTTAATAGGCCAAATACCCGCCTCAGTGTGGAAGAGGAAATGTTCTTATTGGTAAAGGCATATATCTCATAAGAAAGCTCATCACAATCTTTAGCATATTTGATTTCACGCTTAAAAGCTTTTTCTACCTCTTTACTTAATTGCATACAGTTAAACTAATTAAAAAGGTTGATTGTTATTTCTTTTTGCTAACGATTTTCTATCGCTTCTATAAAATCATCGATAAAATATTGAGACTTGCTATCCTTTATTGAAACTTGACTTAAAACGTTCGCGACCTTTTTATAGGAAATTTGATAAGTAGCAGTAAAATCCATGCGCTCATAAGCAAAGTAATCATAGAGAATGCCCAGTTTACCTCCATTATCTATGAACTCGCTATAATACTGAGTTGATGAAATATAATCCTTGAGTCCTAGTAGCAGAAAATCCTGGCTTTCGGTCTTAATTAATAAGTAGCCTTTTTCCGTATTGAAGGTAGTGGAGATATTTTGAGTAGTTGGGAATTTCGTATTAAATAATTTTGTTAGTAGTTCGTTTTTGTCATTGATGCTCAATATGAAGTTTGGCCGTTGGATAATCCATTCAAGTACTTTTAGGTAAATAATTCCCCTGTCTTCTCCAGCAATATGTTTTATAAATCCCATGGTAATCACAAGGAGAAGATAATCGATTAATTAGGCAATTGTCAAAGTTGTCAATTTTAGGATTTCATTAAAACGGACCTCATGAGTTTATAAGCGATGTATAAAATAAAGCCCCATATGAAGGATAGGAGTAGGCCGATTGGTACTGACTGGAATTTAAATAGCCAGATGATCCATATAGGCATAATGGCAGCCAAGCCTATCAGGATAATGGCAATTAATTTCTTTCTCCAATGAAATGGCGCTGTGGCAAACGGCCAAATACCTGAAGTTTGAGATTGCGCTACAAAACTTTTTAAATGGTTGATGTCGTCATGCTTGGTGAGGAAGGTGACAGCTAGCCAAATGACACTTACTATGGGGGTAATCAATAGCAATTTCAGTACATACCAGCTCATGTCATATGTTAGTAGCAAATCCCGAATATATTCAAGCGGGTAATGTGCATATAGCCAGTCGGCACTTACCGCAAATATAAAGGACGCGATCATAGCAGATAGCTGCGACCATGCATTGATCCGCCACCAAAACCAGCGCAAGATATAAACGGGACCTACCCCTATGCTAATGGAAAGAAGTAAGGTGATAAGGAAGTAAATTTCCGATGAGAAGATGGCTATTAATAGCGATGAAAGAGCAATTAAGCCCATGCTCAAATAGCCGATAAAGTTGATGTTAACTTTTTTGGCAAAGCTACTATTTCCAAATAGGTCATAGGTTACCATGCCTGCACCCCAGCTCATAATGGCTTCAAAGCTGGTGACAAAACCCAACACAAAAGTGATTAGTAGTGCTCCCTTTATTCCAGCAGGCAAGGCGTTGGTCAACAAAAGGACATAGGAGGTTTCGGCTTCTTCCATTTGAACATGGCTAATAAGTGCGGCATCCCAAATGAAGCTAGAAAACGCAAAGGTGATTGATATGACAACAACAGGAATGAAAATCGACTTGAAGGCCTTCCATGGATCTTTAATAGCGAAATACCGTTGGGTGTTGACACTTGACTGGTCTTGAATTCGAGCTGACCACCATTGGATTGATAAGAATACAATTACGTTGGCCCAGCTTTCGCCATTTCCTCCGTCAGTAGGAAATAAGGCAATTTTATCGGCATGATTGGTCATTAATTCGCCTTTCATTGTAAGCCACCCGCCAAGAGAATCTATCAAAAAGTATAAGCCAAGAGGGATCACTACCAAGAATAAAATACTCACAATAAGATCGGACTTTACTTTTATGGATAAAGAGTTCTTAAGAATAAGCAGCAGTGAGGTGAGCCCAAATAGCGTGAAAAATAATGTGTCTGTAATAGGGAAAAAGGCTTTCACTAGCTTGTAAATTCCTAGGGTGTAGAAGCTACAAAGTATGGCTGCCACAAAGATACCTACATAGATGGCCCTGAACTTCTGCAATAGAGTTGCACCAATGCCGCTGAAGCGTAAAGGAATAATTTGGTTGTCGGTGGTGATGTTTAAACGTGCCCACATAGGCACAAAAAGCACTGGGCCAATGCCTATGGTAAGCAATATGTCTTTTAAGAACCACAATCCACTGTACCCATTTTCTACCACCAATCGGGTATTGACCATATCCATCGTAGGGTTCCAATAAATCACAAAGATAGAGGCTGCACTAAAAATCCATGGTAGCTTATGCGACATGGTAAACAGTCCCTTCTCACTGTTCTTAGCAAGAAAAGGAATACCTATAAATGCCAAGGCAATGATGCCTACAGTGATAAAATCTAATGTGCTAAGCTTATCCAAACGGTGATTTTAGTTGAAACGCCCAAAAATAGATAAAGTAGAGAGAATAGCAAAATTTAGAACTTTAGGGAATTGACAAGTGCTTAGGCGTATAGAATTGTTTTGCTTTAAGAAGAAACTAAGTGATAATTTAGTTTCCGTTCAGAAGCTGGATGGTGCAGGTTGATTCCTCGTGCTGTTCAGCTTTTTTTACCTCAAGAGGCTTTATCCACCTTGAGTTTAGTGGTTAGGGTACCTAAGTAACCTATAAGAGAAAAAGCAGAGCGTTTTTAAACATTATGTACAACAAAAAAAGCCATCATTTTTCTGATGGCTTTCCACTTGTGCACCTGAAGGGAGTCGAACCCCTAACCGTCGGAGCCGAAATCCGATACTCTATCCAATTGAGCTACAGGTGCATGTTTTTGTGCAGGCTAAGAACAAGAAGCTAGAATTGTACCCATTGGTCTGTTTTCTAGCTTCTTACTATATTGATTTTAATGCACAATCAAAAATTCATAAATCTTCAATCATACATCCTTACTCATATCATCCTATTGCTTCTTTTACTCTTTCTGCTGCATCTTTCAATACAATAGCTGAAGTGACTTTTAAGCCTGAATCTTTAATTATTTGAGCACCCTCTTCGGCATTAGTACCTTGCAATCTTACGATGATAGGTAAACTAAATCCTTCGATATTGTTGTATGCTTCAACTACACCCTTTGCTACTCTATCACATCTTACGATACCACCGAAGATGTTGATTAAGATTACTTTTACGTTGGGGTCTTTTGTAATAATTCTGAAGCCAGCTTCCACTGTTTCTGCGTTTGCACTACCACCAACATCTAGGAAGTTAGCAGGCTCACCGCCAGAAAGTTTGATGATATCCATGGTCGCCATTGCTAAACCAGCACCATTTACCATACAGCCAACATTGCCGTCTAGTTTCACATAGTTTAAGCCAGATTCGCCCGCTTCAACTTCTGCAGGATCTTCTTCAGATAAGTCACGCATTCCAGCGATCTCCTTTTGTCTGTAAAGTGCAGAATCGTCGATATTCACTTTAGCATCAACCGCTAAAATTTTATTGTCAGATGTTTTTAAAACAGGATTAATTTCGAACATAGAAGCATCAGTAGCTTCGTATGCACTGTATAAAGAAAAGATGAATTTCACCATACCTTTAAAAGCATCACCTTCTAAACCTAATTTGAAAGCTACTTTTCTAGCTTGGAAACCTTGTAGGCCAACAGCTGGGTCAATCCACTCTTTAAATATTTTGTCAGGCGTATTTTCTGCTACTTCTTCAATGTCCATTCCACCTTCGGTAGAAGCCATGATTACGTTACAGCCTTTCGCTCTGTCTAATAAGATACCTACATAATATTCTTTTGGCTCGTTAGCACCAGGGTAATAAACATCTTGTGCAACTAACACCTTGCTCACTTTTTTACCTTCAGGGCCTGTTTGGTGCGTTACCAAAGTGCCACCTAAAATGCCTTCTGCTTTTGGAGCTACGTCATCCAAGCTTTTAGCTAAAACCACACCATTAGACCCAGTTTCGTTTACTTTTCCTTTACCTCTACCACCGGCATGGATTTGGGCTTTAATCACAAACCACTCTGTGCCAGTTTCTTGGTTAAGTTTCTGAGCAGCGGCCTTCGCTTCAGCTCCTGTTTCAGCAACTATTCCTTTCTGAATGGTTACTCCGTGTCTTTCAAGTATTTCTTTCGCTTGATATTCGTGTATGTTCATTCTTGGATAAATTTTTGTGCGAATGTACGGCATTAATCAGTATTATTCAACCTCCTTGCTTTAGAATCGTGATAAATTCTTATTCGTGCTTCCAAAGTAGATTTCCTTAATTATCTTTACCCCATGAGTATTTTATCTGCTACCAACATTATTAAACAATACGAGAACCTCACTGTCCTCAATGGGGTTGATTTTCAGGTGGATAGCGCAGAGATAAAGGCTATTGTTGGGCCAAGTGGAGCAGGCAAAAGTACGCTATTACATATTTTAGGTACTTTGGATGACACCGATCAAGGTGATTTGGTGATCATGGACCAGCAGATAAAAAATCTTAAAGCAAAGGAAATTGCTGCCTTTAGAAATAAGCACATAGGTTTTGTCTTTCAGTTTCATAACCTCCTTCCAGAATTTACTGCGGCAGAAAATATTGCCATTCCAGCCTATGTTGCTAAAAGAGCGCAGACAGATATAGATAAGCGTACCCAAGAGCTCCTTAAACTACTGGGTATAGATAAAAGAGCAGACCACAAGCCTTCACAGCTTAGTGGGGGTGAGCAACAGCGTGTGGCGGTTGCCAGGGCATTAGTCAACTCGCCAGGAATAGTCTTCGCCGATGAGCCTAGTGGTAACCTGGATTCTAAGAACGCAGAAGATTTGCATAAGCTCTTCTTACAATTACGAGATGAACTGGGGCAAGCCTTCGTCATCGTTACCCACAACAAAGAATTGTCTACCATGGCTGATCATCGATATGAAATGCGTGATGGAAAACTAACTCAGCAGCTTTAAAAACTAACTTTTGGCATTATGGAAGCTTTGGCCAAACCGTAGGGTTCTTTTATTTTCAGATAGTATCACGTAAAGTAATTTATCACTCTTGTTGAGAGAGATAATGCGAGATAATTTTACTCTTGCTACTAAAAGATGTATTTTCGCTCCATCATATAAAAGAGAGTTATGTCACAAGCAGCATATATAGTAGATATCGTTAGAACACCAGTAGGAAAATTTGGAGGTGCCTTAAGTGGTGTACGTCCAGATGACTTGGCGGCACATATTATCAAAGCCTTGATGGCACGACAGTCAAATGTAGACCCAGCCATTTTGGAGGATGTGATTTTTGGTGCAGCGAATCAGGCGGGAGAAGACAATAGAGATGTAGCCCGTATGGCTGGTTTGATGGCAGGTTTACCGATAGAAGTAGGAGGCGTGACTGTCAATAGGTTGTGTGCCTCTGGGCTGCAAGCTATTATGGATGCTAGCCGGGCCACCATGCTAAACGAGGGCATGGCCTACATTGCTGGTGGAGTAGAAAGTATGACACGAGCTCCATTTGTGATGGCAAAAGCTGACTCGGCCTATTCAAGACAAGCAGAGATATATGATACCACGATTGGGTGGAGGTTTCCTAACCCCAAGCTATCAGCGATGTACCATCCTTTTGCTATGGGGGAGACAGCTGAAAATGTAGCGGAAAAATGGAAGATTAGCCGTGAAGAGCAAGATACTTTCGCACATGGCTCACAACAGAAGTATGATGCAGCCCATAAAGCTGGAAAATTTAATAATGAAATAGTCCCCGTAACTATTCCGCAGCGAAAGGCTGATGACATTATCTTTGGTAAAGATGAGCACCCTCGGTTGAGCTCAGTAGAGAAATTATCCAGCCTCAACGCAGCATTCAAAAAAGGAGGGTCGGTAACAGCAGGGAACTCTAGCGGAGTGAATGATGGATCGGCAGCTAGTCTGATTGTGTCTGAGGCCACATTGAAAAAATATAACCTCAAGCCGATGGCGAGAGTGGTCTCAATGGCTATTGCTGGTGTTACTCCCGACTGTATGGGTATTGGGCCTGTGCCTGCTACCATGAAGGCACTAAAAAGAGCTGGCTTAACCATTAATGACCTTGATTTGATAGAATTGAATGAAGCTTTTGCAGCTCAGTCTATCGCTTGTATGCGCGATTTAGACTTAAATCCTGACATTGTTAATGTAAATGGCGGTTCTATCGCCATTGGACACCCACTAGGCGCCAGCGGTGCACGTATCACAGCTACCTTGCTACATGAAATGCAAAAAAGAGCGCAAGCTAAGTATGGCTTAGCCACCATGTGTGTAGGGGTAGGACAAGGAGCAGCAGTAATATTTGAAAAACTTTAAATGAATATGGAAGTACAGAAAGCAAAAAGACTCGCCCCATTTTTATACTATATACCGGCAATACTCATTATATTTTTTGAAGTACTGATACCTCATTACGTATTCTTATTGCTCATTGTGCCCTATTTCGCGCTCACTTTTTACTTAGTAAGCAAAACGCCAGTAGAGGATCGTACTAATGTTGATTACCTTAGGCTAACTTTTTTAACGATAGCCCATATTACTTTGTACATATTGATGTTCTGGAGATAATCGTATCATCCTATTTATCATTTAATTTTAAAAAGACCTTATGAAAAAGATTGCTTATTTTTTATTGCTTTGCTTGTTTTCCGGTAGCCTCCTGGCGCAAAAGCAAATCTCGATTGAAGACATTTATGAAAAGGGTACTTTCAGCCAAGAGTCAGTTTACAATGTAAATTGGATGAATGACGGCAACTATTACAGTGCGTTGGAAAGTAATCAGGTGAAAAAGATTGATGTCACTACAGGGGAAACAGCTCAGGTGATTGTTGATGGCAATGCGCTTTCGCCAACTCTAGTTATTAGAAATTATTCTTTTAGTGATGATGAAACGAAGCTGTTGTTGGCTACCGATATCAATTATATCTATCGAAGGTCTTATACAGCTAAATACTATGTGTATGATGTAGCTACAAAAGCAGTAAAACCGCTCGCAGAAGGCGTACAGATGTATGCTACCTTCTCTCCTGATGCTAAAAAGGTAGCGTATGTATTGGAAAATAATATTTACATTGTTGACTTAGCAACAGATACTCAAACGCAGGTGACTTCGGATGGAAAAATAAACGAGATCATCAATGGTGGATCAGATTGGGTGTATGAAGAAGAATTTTATATCACTAAAACTTTTTATTGGTCACCGGATAATAAAAAATTAGCCTTTCATACCATGGATGAAAGCCATGTGAAGGAATATACGTTACAGAAGTGGAATGACGGTGAATTATATCCAGAAAACTATGTCTACAAATACCCAAAGGCTGGAGAGGCGAATTCTTATGTATGGGTGTCAGTATACGACTTAGCTAGTAAGGCAACGACCAAAATGGATACTGGTGAGGAGAAAGATCAATACCTACCGCGCGTAAAATGGACTAAAGATGCTAATCTACTAAGCATCATCAGAATGAATAGAAGGCAGAATGTATTAGAGATTTTGCATGCCAATGCTGCAACGGGTAAATCTGAAGTTATACTAAAAGAAGAGTCAGACACCTATTTGGCGCTCAACTATTGCGATGACCTTACTTACCTCAACGATGGTAAGCAGTTTGTCTACTCATCTGAGAAAAATGGTTTTAAGCATCTTTACCTCTATAAAATGAATGGTGAGATGGTACGTCAGATTACTAAAGGTGATTGGGAAGCGGTAGACATCATTGGTATAGACCAAAAAACGAGTAAGGTGTATTATATCAGTACTGAGGTCTCTGCGCTTGACAGAACATTTTATGAGATAGGACTGAATGGCAAGGGCAAAAAGGCTTTGGCTGAAACTTCAGGAACAACAAGCATCAACATGAGTCCTGATTTTAAATACTACCTTAAGTATTATAACAATCAAACACAACCACTTAAAGTTAGTCTGCATAAAACAAAGAGCAATAGGGAAGTAAAGGTGCTCAAAGACAATGCTGAATTGGCTAAAACAGCTAAAGAGTATGGCTTGGTTGATAAGGAGTTTTTCACTTTCAAAATAGAGGATGGCACAGCGCTGAATGCATTCATGCTGAAGCCGGCAGACTTTGATGCCAATAAAAAGTATCCTGTAATTGTTTATCAGTATAGTGGCCCGGGCAGCCAAGATGTAGAGCATGCTTGGGGTGGCAGTCATTATTATTTTCATCAGATGATGGTGCAAAAAGGGTATATCGTTACCGTGGTAGATACCAGAGGTACTGGCGGTAGAGGCGAGGATTTTAAGAAGATGACGTACCGTCAGCTCGGTAAATACGAAACTTTGGATTTAATTTCTACTGCAAAATATCTAGCTGAGCAGGAATATATAGATGCTGATAGAGTGGGTATCTGGGGCTGGAGCTATGGAGGCTATATGGCTGGTAATGCTATCTTAGATGGCCATGAAGTATATGCTGCTGCAGTTTCAGTAGCGATGGTTTCCAACTGGC
>JBKEFO010000113.1:0-9640 GCA_046709585.1 Marivirga sp. | reverse complement strand
AAAAAATGTACTGCATTAGCAGGAGTAAAAAAGAAAGTAAGTCCTCATACCTTCAGACATAGCTTTGCTACGCATTTAATTGAAGGGGGGGCAGATTTAAGAGCAGTGCAAGAAATGCTTGGACACGAGTCAATAACAACAACTGAAATCTATACACACTTAGACAGGGATTTTCTAAAAGAAACAATCACCTCTTTTCACCCGAGAGGTTAAAAAAACCTTAAAGCAGCGTAGCGCTATAATTTATATGGTAAAAACTCATTTACCTCTCCCTTAAACCTATGTACTTCTCTGATGATGGTCGAGCTAATTGCGGCATATTGTGGAGCAGTTATCAAGAAAACAGATTCTAGGTCCTTATTAAGGAAACTATTTACCTGAGCGATACTATTCTCATATTCGAAGTCGGTGGTATTGCGCAACCCTCTTAATAGAAATCCTGCATTCAATTCCTTTGCTAAAACGGAGGTTAATTTGTTATAAACAACAACAGAAACGCGAGGTTCATTTTGGAAAGTTTCATCTAATTTTTGAACCATAAAGTCTACTTGGAAGTATCTATTATGCTTGTTGGCATTATAACCAATAGCAATAATCACTTCATCAAATAGTTTAAGACCTCTCAAGACAATGTCATAATGCCCTTTTGTAAAAGGATCAAATGATCCTGGGAATATCGCTACTCGCTTTTTCATTCTTTAAAGGTTAAAGTAGTTACCGAAGACATCAAAGTACTGATGTTCAGGGATTTCGTCAAATTTATAACCGAAGTTAAGGTCGGTAGTACGCGTACCCAGCTTAATACCCGTGAACTTCTCCTTTAGTGCTGCAAAATGACTTGAATGCTCTTTGATATGTCCCCAGACTACGATAGCTTCAGAAGATTTTGTTAGGCTGAATTCATGCAGCACTAAAGCTATGTACTTAATGTACTCATTAAATTTACTAATCTGGAAACTATTAAAGAAGACTATTTTATTTTCACTAGAAACAGATGCATGTAAATAAAAGCGGTCGATGTATAGGTCGACGACCAATGGCATTTTCGTCTTTTTGTTAGCTTTTAATGCACTGTTGACCAAAGCACCGCTTTGCTGCGTAACCTTTATTTTGCTATTGGTATAAACTGATCTAAACCAGTTGAGAACAGCTTTATCGTAAGTAAAAATATTAACGGAATTGTTGGCATTGACTTTATAATAGCCAACAGAATCTTCTTGAGACACCTTACAATTCATTTTCAACAGTGCGCGTGCATTATCTTTTGAAAATAAAGAAAGAGGTACTAGCGCGAATTTATCGCTTTTGAAACACACTATTACCTCTTTCCAGAAACCCACCATCAGTAGATGGTGGCTTTCAAACAAAGATTTTAGTTGCTCAATTTTTTCTTCAGTTGAGCTCACATTGTGTAAAATATAGTCTTCAAGCAATAGAACCCTGTTTTGTGAGGTGTCTACGATTGTTGCCTGCAAGTCACTATTGCCTATTTGAATTATAAGACAATAATGCTCGATTTTATCAATTGAAAACTTATCGTCTTTAACTGATTTTAATTGCTTGAAACTTTTTTCTTTTACTATTGTCAAAATATTATTCCCAGTTACCAGCGTTTGTTACTTCTGTTTTGGAGCCTACTCTTAGTGCTTTTTCGTTTTGGTCTTTTCGCCTTTTAGGATTAATTGGATTAGGGTCACTTACCTCGAAAACGTCAACCTTTACAGAACCTTTTATCACCTTATCAGCAAATATGTTGAATTTGGTGGTAGTACCTGTTTTAAAAGGAAGCTCCTGTAATATAAAATTGGGAATACTTGCATACAATGAATCATACACTCCAATAGTACCTAATGTGTCGATATTAATAATTACACTGTCGCCGCCATAGTCTCTTGGTATAATAATTTCTGATCTTTCCGTAACATAGAAGTTACCTGAATCGATGAAGTTTATTAGTTTTTCCCAGTCACTCGTATATTGACCATTTGATCTTTGGTAGGCTATTAAACCAGATCTAATTAATTTTAATTTTTCAATCACTCTACCTTCTTCTTTTGCTATTCTCTTTTCTTTTTGAATATCATCAGAAATGCTTCTTGCAAAGAAGTAAGCGATTACTATTGCTGCTATAAAAAGAACGATCGAAAAAATCTTTGTTTTGCTCATTGTATCTTTATTAAGTCTATCCTTTTGTTTATTAATATGCTATTTACAGGAATTAACCACAAATTTAAAATATCCTGTAAGATTTAAAACTTCTTCGGGTTTATTTATTCCATGAAACATGGTATGAAGTCTATTTTTTTTCTCTTTTTTGAGATCTTCAACACCAAAATAGGCAATTTCTGTTAGAATTTGTTCTTTTCCCATTTCGGGGTCTCTACCTAATTTTAGCTCTCCGGAGACTAAACGAACACCAAAAAACAATTCTATTGCATGAAGTCTTTCGTCTATGTATTCATTTGTAAACAATAAATCATCAACTGTAACCTTTAAGTTGGTCTCCTCGAGGAATTCTCTTTTCAAATTTTCTTTGGCATCTTGTCCAAATTGCAGACCACCTCCTGGTGGAGACCACAAATATTTGTCAGGGCCAACACCTTCATGCTTAAGCAATAGTACTTTTTCATTTTGAATTAAGATACCACCGACGCGTACCCTTACTTTTCCGCCAAATTCCTTATTGATTAGATTCTTTGCCTTATCACTCATCCTATTGCTTATATTTACACATTATTGTCGACAATTTAATTAATTTATATGGATAAACTGAGTTCAATGGACTATAAAGAAAGAGTAAGTAAATTTTTGGAAAGGCAAGAGTTTATGAAACATATTGGCTTTAAATTAAATGTGATTGAGGAGGGTAGGACAGAGGGAACGCTAGAGCTCAAAAAGATACACCAGCAACAAAAGGGTTTGGTGCATGGTGGGGTAACGGCAACCATAGCAGATATAGTTGCTGGTTTTGCTGCCTATACCACTGTTCCATCAGATTGCCATGTAGTGACAGCTGAAATAAAAATATCTTATTTTAAGGCAGGGGTAGGGGATAAGCTCCATGCAATTGGTTACGTAATAAAGAAAGGGAGAAAGCTGAGCTTTTGTGAGGCGGAGGTTTGGGCTATTAATGGAGAGGAACGAAACTTAATAGCTAAAGCCTCTACGACCATGGCTGTGATTTGGCCAAGTGATTTAAATCATAAAATGAACTTGAATGCCTAAGGCATCGTCAATTATAAAGTCGAAATTCCCATTTGACCCTACCCCAAGTCAAATACGGTTCTTTAATGCCCTTGATCATTTTTTTGAACTTAAAGACATTGATAAGCCGACACTTTTATTAAAAGGCTATGCCGGTACTGGGAAGACTACTATTATCAGTGCTTTGGTAAATACATTACCGCTCTTCAACTATAAATATGTCCTTATCGCGCCCACTGGTAGGGCTGCTAAGGTCATGAGTAATTATGCCAAGAAAATAGCACTCACCGTTCATAAAAAGATTTATAAGCAAACAGCGGAGCAAGGCAGTGAAGACTTTGAATTTAAACTGCAGAAGAATTATCACCATAAGACCTTATTTATTATAGATGAGGCAAGTATGCTAACAAATGACCCTGGAGGAGGCCATGGTGGGCTACTGAATGATATATATCAATATGTTTTTCAAAATGATGGCAATAAGGTAATTTTTGTAGGTGATAATGCGCAGTTACCGCCTGTAGGAAAGCTTGAAAGTCCAGCATTGGATGCTCGCTTCTTGCAATCTGTATTTGGAGCAACGGTCGTTGAAACAGAACTTACCGAGGTGATGCGCCAAGTTGAGGGATCTGGTATTTTGATAAATGCTACTAATCTACGTCAGCAACTAGCGGAAAAAACTGTTGAAATCAAGTTTTCAACGCAGCCTTTTAATGATATCTTTAGGATGACGGGGGAGCGTTTAGAGGATGGACTGCGTTATGCATATGATAAATATGGCATAGAAAACAGTATTATTATTTGCAGGTCAAACAAAATGGCAGTGCAATACAATGAATACATAAGACGCCAGATCCATTTTATGGATAGTGAATTAGAAGTTGGTGATATGTTAATGATAGTTCGTAATAACTACGTATTTCAAAACGATGACACCCCAGGTGGCTTTTTAGCTAACGGTGATTTTATGGAGGTCTTGAAGGTAATTAATTTTGAAGAAATGTATGGTTGTAGATTTGCTGATTTAGAGGTGCGTATGACCGATTACGATGATCACCCTAATCTACAAGTGAAAGTTATGCTAGACACATTACATTCTGAGACTCCTTCTTTATCTAACCAGGCATACAGGGAACTGTATGAACAAGTAAGGGAAGATTATCAAGATCTATCTAGTAAAAAGGAACTTAAAGAGGCACTAAAAAAAGATCCTTTTTTGAATGCGCTACAGGTGAAATTCGCTTATGCATTAACTTGTCACAAATCACAGGGAGGTCAATGGCAGGCGGTTTTTGTCGATCAAGGCTATTTAACAGACGAGATGGTCAACACTGAGTACCTTAGGTGGCTATACACGGCTATTACTAGAGCTTCAGACCAACTTTTTTTGGTCAATTTTAATAATAGGTTCTTTTGATTGAACTAATTAGTCTCGATTTTCGTAAATTTGTTTAAGACATTAACCAAAAATAAAAATAATATGAAAAAGTTAGCATTCCTACTTATAATGGTTGTTGGAGCTTCCGCGGCATTTGGTCAAAACACAGTAAAGAAAGATGGTCCTGAAATTACCTTCGAGGCGACCACTTTTGATTTCGGTGATATTAAACAAGGCGATGTAGTTGAACATATTTTTGAATTTGAAAATACAGGTAATCAGCCATTAATCATTTCAAACGCGACCACTACGTGCGGTTGTACAGCATCTGAATATAAAAAAGGTGAGCCAATTGGTCCAGGGGAAACAAGTCAAATTAAAGTGAAGTTTAACAGTAGAGGTAAAATGGGAGCTATCAATAAGGTAGTGACTATTAAGTCTAATATTGGAGATGACAGAAAAATTTCTATCAAGACAAATGTATTACCATCTGACTCGTAAGATCAGACACTTATAAAATAAACAGGCCTATTCGTCAATAACGAATAGGCTTTTTTTGTGCCACCAGGATTTAAGCGAATTATTGCAGCCTTATCAAGAACAGGTCTGTAGGTAGCAACATTACTCCAATGGTTCCTTGCTAGCTTAGCTCTTTTATAAGTAATCATAACAAAAGAAAGTGGTATAGGAGAAGCGAAATAGGTATTTGCCCTGCAACAACCAAAGGACTAGCTGAGAGCGAGACCTCGTTAAGGTGTATATTTAGTCTATGGTGAGTGTAGAAAGTACGTGAGGTGCCCGTATATCGCAATATGAGGTAGTTTTTTTGTTACAAGGATGTTTGAAAAGTTAGATTTAAGGAGGGAAGGATAAGCAAATAGGCCAATGTCCCCAAGAAGAATGAATGCTATGGAAGAGCATGCTGAAACAGCAGAGAAGTTGAGTAGCAAAGCCATTGAATGTTGCCAATATAGCATAGGCGAAGCGTATTATTTTTCATAGAATTAAGTTGAAGAATTGCTGTGTCCATTTCTATATCTGTATGATAGAAAAAAAAATGAGGGAAAATATCAGCCTCTCAATTTTTAATTTCTATAGGGTGACAATGACTTGTCAGTCTATATCTACACTTATTAGATCGTCATCCGGTATTCTGTCAATTAACTTGTTATAAGGGTCAATACCTGCCTTAACAGGCATCTTAGTCACTCTAATTTCAAGCGTATGTGCACCTGCAGTCATTTTATGCTTTCTCATATAAAGTGGGTTAGTTTTAGTTCTGCCGTTTTCATCCTCGCTATCGGCACCAAAAATCCCTATATCTATATAGTCACCATCATAATTGGCCGCTGTCTCCATACCTAAGCTATCAGCATACAGCTTGGCAGACTTGAAATTGAGTGTTACAATACAACACTGTCTGCCTGCATCTTAGCTGCTACACTTTCTGTCTTGTTTTCATAAAGTGCAATTTTTCCCCATGTGTCGTCTAGGTAATAGTGTAAACTGTCTGGGGTATGCATTTTTAGATATCGGTATAAATCTGTACTTCCTGGGTAAGGAGGGGTCTCCCTTAAGGCAAACTCATTCCTGAACTCAAGTAAAGCACTGTCGATGGCTTCTTTTCCAATGCAGTCCCGTAGTGCGTACAGTATTAAGCTACCTTTGTTGTACCACTGATAAGGTCGGTTACAATTAATAAAGGTATTCTCTTTTTTGCTTTCATTGGATCGGCCTCGGAGGTAATCATCCAATTCATCTTTAAGGAATCGCTGCATATTATCTTTACCATGCTTGCGCTCTGTTAGCACTAAAGCAGAATATTCAGCTAAGGCTTCAGATATCAAATTCGAGCCTCTTGTGTAATTAGGTATAATTTGGTGTCCCCAGCACTGATGCGCTAGTTCGTGTGCCTTCACATAATATGTGTAGTCAAAGCTATTAGGATCACTCAAATCAGCTAACCAGCCGAAACTTTCAGAGAAAGGCACAGTATTGGGAAATGATTGTGCAAAACCTGCATATCGAGGAAATTCAAGAAGACGCATTTACCTAAATTGAAAATTACCATAGGTCTCTGAGAAGTACTCCAAACCATCTTTATAGGCGGCCGTAAATCGGTCGAGGTTATAATTATGACCGGGATGGTAAAATATCTCGATAGCTACTTTTTTTCCATTAGGAAAAGTAGCTTCATCAGTATACACATCACAATTGGCAGATACGATATTAAAGAATGCTTGAATAGGCGTATCTTGTATGTAATGATAATACTTTCTGCCACCCTCAGTCCATTCTTTTTGTAGGTAGCCCGGTGCAATTGCAATTTGATCTGGAAATGTGCTAATTATAGTCTCAAAACTAATTAAGTCTGCCTCATCGGAGAAGAGTAGCGTGTGCGTACCATAGGGGTCATCATGAGCAGGTAACTCATAGTCTTTTTTTAGGTAAATCGTACTCTCTGCGCTTCTCATCACTACTTATCTCACTTTGTGTGCTATAGCCGATTTCAGGTAGTCCTCCGCCAATAAAGGTGCCGTTATATACAACTTCGCGACTTAAACCACCATTGGCAAAGCCCTTATTTTCAATGCTACTCTTCACTTGCATCACGATTGTATCGCCGGGCATGAGGGTATAAGGCATCTTATAGATTTTGTACCACTCGGTCTCCTTCTTAGTGCCGAAGATTTGAAATTTCGGTGAATCATATGTAAGCGGAAAGCGGTAGGAAAGCGAATCTCCTTGGTACAGTAGCGAGAAGCTGCTAAGCTGTGTGCTGACAAGATGCATAGAATCGATCGGTTGGTCTGTTTTATTTACCATTTCTATTCTTGCGTCAAAATACGCATCGCGTTCGAAGGGGAACAAAACAGCTTTTATACTTACCTTTGAAATTTTTGGCTGAGGCATAAACTCATATTGTTTGAGTTGCTTCTCGTAAGCTGCTTGCCTAGCTGTTTGCTCATCATTAGTAAGGTAATTGTTAATATAAACTACATTATTGTAAATGTTGGCACCGACAAATATGGCGGCAATAAAAAAGAAATATCATACTACGGTCGATGGACTTAATAGTTTCTTCTTGGCAGCTTTCAGCCTATTTTTAAAGCCGTTTTCGGTGCCTCTGCTGAAGAAGATGGCGAAAAATAGAATAAGGAATATGCCAAAGAAAGTCCAGTAGATATTAAACCAGAATAAAGGCTCTCCAAAGTGGCCAAGTCCATTCATTTCTGACCATGTAAAGTCAGGCTTGTAAGAGAAAAAGAAAAGGTTAAAATTAAGTCCAGCAAAATTTCTTAATACTATAAGCACAAGCCATAAACCTATACTAGCAGCATGACCAGCGAATTTATTGTTTACAACTAAGTGAACAGCGAATACCAGCATCACCATCTGTAGGTAGTCTGGTAGGGTAATGAGATAGCTATCAATTAAATAGGTAGATAAATTATAATCGAAATAGCCTTTCAAGGTTTGAATTACTAATCCAATAAGAATAGGTAAAGTGGTTAATATCAAACATATAAAAGCCATTCCCAAGAACTTAGAACCGATTATTACATCATATTTTACGGGAAATGTATCGTTGATGGTAGCATAACCTGTGGATTTATCTCTATGGAGGGTTTCGCCAGTGAAGAATACCAAAATTATAAATACGAAAATATTATAATCAAAGCCTTTATATTCCATTAAAATGGATGTGACAGGCTGTGAAGCGACACTATAAATGGTGTTTCCAATCCAAAAATCAAGAACCAGAAAAACCAGCCCACCTAAAAGAATAGAGCGGAAGTAAACATCTTTAATTACATTGCTAATTTCGATTTTACTTAAGGTTTTTAATCTGCTCCATTGATAGCTACCTTTAAAGTTGATGGCAATAGTTCGTTCTTTAAGGGCTGAAAAAATGCTAGCTTTTTTTTCTTTCTTCTCTTTTTTCTGATCGTTCCTACAAAAGTATTCGAAGCTAAAGCGGAAATAAGCCGCAATAAAAAATAGTAGGCCCACGCTCATCCACAATAGGCGGTTAATTAATTACCATCTACAGCAAGTAGAAAATTATTCTGTTCGAAGGGAGTAAGGTAGCGTGTTTGATAGCTGAAGGAGTTCAATCCAAATGGATCAATTATCTGCACTAGCTTCTGATTTTCGACATCCTGAGCCAAAAAATTGGCTATTAGATAACCAATGAACACAATGATGCCACCTGAATAGATTGATTTTATATTTCTGGTAAAGACGATAAGAGCAAAGAATAGCGCTGCAGAGAGCCAGAGGTTCGGTAGCATTAGTGTCAACCATGGTTGAAAATAGTTGGCGAAAGTATTGGGTCTAAACCGAAGAGCTTCAGTCCACCCTGTGGCAGGACCAATAATGCTACCTAGAAAGATACCCAAAACTACTCCTAAAGAAATAAATACAAGGGTGGCAAAAGATCCCCAAAATCTACCCATAAAATAGGCAGTCTTACTGATTGGGTAACTAAACAAAAATGTCGCTGTCTTATGCTCTAAATCTCTGTAAAGGGGGTACTCCCATGACGGCGGAAGAAGGCATGATGGCCAATAGGGAGATTAGCAATTGTAATTCTGCAATTACGACAGGCGCATTATGAAAAACCTTTTCTGATGCAGGTGTGCTACCAGAAGCGATCAATAATAATGCTACAAAGGTTAAAAGTCCAAAATAAATATAGGTTGCTGGCCGGCTAAACCTATATTTCAGCTCGAAGATAAATATATTCCAAAACATAGTGGTAGGTTATAGGGTGATAGGATCAACTTTCTTGGCAATATGACTGAAATAGACATCTTCTAAATCTGCTTTGGTAGGCTCAAAACCGTTACAGGGAGCATAATCTGCTTCAACCCTTAAACTAAGTTTACCTTCTATCAGTTTAGTGGAAACAACTTGATGTTCTGCTTTGTATTTCTGAAGGGCTTCTTTTTCAATTGCCTTTTTATAGATTTTTCCTTCGATAGCAGCAATACCTTCTTTAGGCTTGCCTTGCATCAGCAGTTCGCCAGCACATATAATTGCCATGTTAGAACA
>JBKEFO010000112.1:0-9668 GCA_046709585.1 Marivirga sp. | reverse complement strand
CAGGATATTTGTTTGCTAAATAATTATCAAAAACATCATGACGCGCCGAAGTAAGTCCGTTGCTTCCCATTCCGCCATTGTATTCATTTTCGTAGGTCGCCTGGCCAAAGCTTGCCAACCCGACAATTACATGCCCAGCTTTTATATTGTCATTAGAAATTACTTCGTCCCTTCTCATCCGCGCCGTAACAGTGCTATCAACAATAATGGTGCGAACCAAGTCGCCAACATCAGCAGTTTCTCCGCCAGTACTTATAATTTCTATGCCATGATTTCGAAGCATCTCTAAAACTTCTTCTGTACCATTTATAATAGCAGAGATCACCTCTCCTGGAACAAGATTTTTGTTTCTGCCAATAGTAGAGGACAGTAGTATTTTATCCGTGCAGCCAACACACAAAAGATCGTCAATATTCATGATAATAGCGTCTTGAGCAATGCCTTTCCACACGGAAATATCACCTGTCTCCTTCCAATACAAATAGGCTAGTGAAGATTTTGTGCCAGCCCCATCGGCATGCATGATCGTACAATAGGCTGGGTCGCCAGCAAGAAGGTCAGGAACAATTTTACAAAATGCCTTAGGAAACAATCCCTTGTCTAAATTTTTGATAGCGTTGTGAACATCTTCCTTAGAGGCAGAGACGCCTCTTTGATTATACCTGTCAGTCATGAGCATACATTTTGCTCAAAATTAAGTTTTAAGGTGATAGTAAACAATGAAAATGGTATTTGAAGTGGAGGAATTTTGTCAATAGGGACAATCCAATCGATGCCAGCTGTATACATATGCTATATGAGGTTAATTTCTTTTGAGTTATACATGCTAATTATTAGTATTTATTAACAATTACTTTTACCATTTAGTTAAAATTAAGCTAAATTTATAAGAAAAAAGTATGGTTCTCGCCGGTAGCATGCAGATTCCCATTTTAACTGATATAGTCGTCATCTTAGGACTCTCTATAGCTGTAATCTTACTCTTTAGGAAGTTGGGTATCCCTTCCATCATTGGTTATTTAATAACAGGTATTATCGCTGGCCCTTATGCTTTTCAACTAATTGGTTCTACTGAAGGGGTAAAAGTATTTGCCGAAATTGGCGTCATTTTATTGTTATTTGTTATTGGTATTGAATTCTCTATTAAGAGTTTATCGGCAATCAAAAAATCGGTTTTTTTAGGAGGTAGCATTCAAGTGTTCGGCTCAATTGCAGTTATAGCAGTGTTGGGTATATTGATAGGCTTAGAATGGAATGCAGCTATATTTTTAGGCTTTATATTTTCGCTAAGTAGCACAGCTATTGTGTTGAAAATATTACAAGATAAAGGAGAGATGAGCACGCCACATGGAAAGACCATCTTGGCCATATTGATATTTCAAGATATCATTGTCGTTCCCATGATGCTGTTCACTCCATTGCTGGCGGGAGAATCTGAAAACATCTGGATGGAGATATTGATGATGTTGGTGAAGGCAGCCTTTTTGATAGTTTTTGTTCTTATAAGCGCACGTTATCTGGTGCCTTGGCTATTTTATCAAATTGCCCGTACAAAGAGTAAAGAACTTTTTATCATAGTAACGGTGTTACTATGTTTTTCTGTCGCTTGGCTTAGTGCTGAGCTAGGGCTTTCTTTAGCCTTGGGAGCTTTTTTAGCAGGCTTAATTATTTCTGAATCGGAATACAGTCATCAGGCAGCAAGTAATATTATTCCCTTTCACGAGTTATTTACTGCTTTTTTCTTTGTCTCAATTGGCATGCTGTTAGATATATTCTTTGTAGCAGACCATCTGATTTTTATAGTAGGGCTCACACTTTTAGCAGTAGTTGTAAAAGGCCTGATCGCGATGTTTGCTGGCTTTGTGCTAGGCTACCCTATCAGAACAGCGAGTAAGATTGGTTTCTCACTGTTTCAAGTAGGTGAATTTGCTTTTATTCTTGCCACTGTTGGCCTCAATTACGGCCTCTTGTCAGAAATTACGAATCAATATTTCTTATCAGTATCACTTTTCTCAATGGGTCTCACTCCATTGTTTATGAAAATTTCTGATAAGATAGCCGATAAGTTAGCCGCTAATTCATTAGCCACGAGAATCAGTAATACGACACAAAAAGTGTTTTTCAGTTTTTCTGAAAGGGAGATCGAGGAGTCAACAACACATTTAGACCTGAGTAACCATATTATAATAGTAGGTTTTGGGTTAAATGGAAAGAATGTAGCCAAAGCAGCTAAGCACGCTGGCATATCCTATGTTATTTCTGAACTTAATACAGATACTGTACGAACCTATAAGAAGTTAGGAGAGCCTATAATATATGGTGATGCCGTACAGGGGGAGATTTTAAGAAGTCTGCAGGTGCAAAAGGCTAAGGTGGTGGTGGTGGCCATTTCTGATAAAGATGCAACGCAAAGTATTGTATCTAACATAAGAAGTTTTAGTAATACGGTGCACATTATTGTCAGAACGAGGTTTATAACCGAGGTGGAGGAAAATCTACGATTGGGAGCAGATGAAGTGATCCCTGAAGAGTTTGAAACCTCTGTTGAGATATTTACGAGGGTATTAAATCAGTACTTTATACCTCAAAAGATTATCAAACAATTTGTTCGCGGTCTAAGAGCGGATAACTATGAAATGTTTCGTGGTGTGGTCAAAAGAAGTCCTCTCCAAAAATTAACCGAACAATTTCCTAACCTAACGACGGCTTCTTATGTTATTGACAAAGAAAGTGACGAAATAACGGGAAAAACGATTGCTACAGCGAATATAAGAAAGCGTTTCGGCGTAACGTTAATTGGGATTAAGAGGGGAGATGACATTGATACGCAGATAGGCCCTGAAACTATTCCTCAGCTAGGAGACACTGTATTTGTTTTTGGGAAACCCGAAGATTTAGAGCATTTTTATGAAAAAATTAGCATTAGCTAAACAGAATATAAAATTAATTTTGAGTGGAAAATAAAAAGTTAGTAGCCTTAGCCGAGAAGTATGGTACCCCATTATATGTATATGATGCAGATAAAATGGCCTCGCAGTACCAAAGATTGAATAGTGCATTTGAGGGAGTAGATTTGAGGATTAAATATGCTGTAAAAGCATTAAGTAATATTTCTGTCCTAAAGTGGATGAAAAAGCAAGGAGCAGGATTAGATGTTGTGTCTATTCAGGAAGCATATATGGGAATTGAAGCTGGTTTTTCTCCAGAGGAGATACTGTATACGCCCAATTGTGTATCTATGGATGAAATAGTTGAAGCTGTTGAAATGGGTTTAATTATAAATATTGATAACATTTCTATTCTGGAACAATTTGGTCATAAGTACAAAGACACCGTGTCTTGCTGTGTGCGCCTAAACCCGCATATTATGGCGGGAGGCAATAGTAAAATATCTACTGGGCATATTGATTCCAAATTCGGTATTTCAATATTGCAGATGCGCCACTTGCTTCGAGTTATACAAACGTATGACATTCAAGTTGTGGGTTTACACATCCACACAGGCTCGGATATTTTAAATTATGAAGCTTTTTTAAGAGGTACGGAAATTATTTTTGAAGCGTCCGAGGATTTTCCAAATTTGGATTTCATTGACTTCGGGAGTGGATTTAAAGTGGCCTATAGAGAGGGTGATGTAACGACAGATATTGAAAGCCTAGGAGAAGAATTGAGCAAAAGATTTAAATTATTTTGTGAACAAAGAGGAAAGGCACTAGAGCTGTGGTTCGAGCCTGGAAAATTTCTTGTTAGTGAGGCTGGCTATTTCTTGTCAAAAGTCAACGTAATAAAAACTACTCCTGCAACGGTATTTGTGGGTGTAGATACTGGCTTAAATCATCTCATAAGGCCTATGATGTATGATTCATACCACACAATAGAAAATATCTCTAATGATGGGGCAACCCCTCGTGTCTACACGATCGTTGGCTATATCTGTGAGACAGACACCTTTGGTACAGATCGCAAATTAAATGAGGTCAGAGAAGGTGATATAATCGCTATTAAGAATGCAGGGGCATATGGTTTCTCCATGGCATCAAATTATAATTCACGGTTTAGACCGGCAGAGGTCATCGTGAGAGGAGAGCAAGATTATCTAATAAGAAAAAGAGAGGATAAGGATGATTTATTAAGGAACCAAATATTAGTGGACCTTGAATAGATTCAGTAAAATAGCGCTTGTCTTTTTTTACTTCATTTTAGTAAATGGCAGCGAAGGGCAAGTTATTGACTCGCTTAAAGATATTTACTTGCAGGGTAAATTCATTACCGTTGGAGTCGGAGGCGGCCATGCTAGCTTACAGGATCAAGGGATTTCTCCTTTGCTCTATTCCGGAGCTGGCGGAGCTGCTCAGATTGGTTATTCCAGTTATACCGCTAAAGCTGTTCACCATGCCTACATAAGGTTTGATTTTAACAGCTTACTATCTGAAGTCAGTGGTGGCACCATTTATAGTTATCAAACAACTGGATCCTATCAGTATTTTAATAATAAATTCGACTTTAGTACCGCCAAGATTAATTGGTCACCGGGTCTTTTTTTAGATTTTAACTGGGCATTAAGGGACCATACTACGTACACTAATAATAGCCTTCATATTGACACGAGAATCGCCTTTTCTCCAGCCATAAATGTAAACCGCGAATTCAAGCTGTGGAAAAGGCAATTTGAAATAGGGGGTACCTGGAGTATACCCGTTATTTCCTATGTTAGCAGGCCACTATTCGCTTCCACTCAATTCCCCGCAACCGTGAATAAGGAAGAGCCTAAATGGTTTGATTATATAGCAGAGGGTTCATTCTATTCACTTGGCAAGAATAGGAAGATAAATATGCAGAGCTATTTAGTATATCGTTTCAAAAATAATAATGGGCTTAGGTTCGATTACTATTGGTCTTTCGCTAATCTGAATGCTGACAATCCTATTAAGAATGCAGGGCATACGTTTTTAATAAGTACCATGCTAAAACTATGAAAAGGTATACGATATTAATTTTTCTTTCGCTTTTGTCTATGCTTTGCTCTTGTGAGCAGGCGTTTATCAAAAATAATCCTGAGCCAGATAATGTGGCAGTTTTTGACCATTTATGGGAGACAGTTGATCAAAAGTATTCCTTCTTTATAGATAAGAATATTGATTGGGACGCAGCAAAATCCCGGTATAGAAATGAGGCCAGGAGTGCAAAAAATTCGCTGGAGTTATTCGATGCTTTAGCAGCAATGCTTTTCTTGCTAGAGGATGGCCACGTAAATCTATCCGCCGGAATCGACCTTTCCCGAAATTGGCAGTGGTACTTAGATTATCCTGCTAATTTTAATTGGGATATTGTTGAAAGAAATTACCTGATTCCTAGCGAGGCCTATCAGATATCAGGCTCCCTGCATAATACAATAATTGATGATGTAGGGTACATTTATTATGAGAGCTTTTCAAATAACGTTAGTACTAATCTTATGGACTACGTTATTCAGAAATTCGAAACAGGAGATTTTGTTTGTGCCGATACCTGTGCAGTGAAGGGTATAATAATCGACGTGAGAAATAATGGAGGAGGATCAATTTCGAATGCTTTTACTATCACCAATAGATTTGCTGATGAAAAAATAAAAGTGGCGGATTGGTATTATAAAACAGGCCCAGGGCATGATGCTTTTGATGAAGTAGAAACTAAATACATAGAATTTGAGGGGAATGAAGACTATGTATTTAACAAACCCATCGTTGTATTAACCAACAGGAGTAGTTTTTCTTCGTCAAATTTTTTCGCCAGCATGATGAGCTTTCTCCCGAATGTAACCATCATGGGCGACAATACAGGTGGTGGTGGTGGATTGCCTATCAATAGTGAATTATTGAATGGCTGGCGTGTGAGGTTTTCTGCGACGCGTACAATCGATGCACAAGGTCGAAATATTGAATTTGGTGTGGCCCCTGATATTAAAATAGACCTGGACACTGCGGATATTTTAAGAGGTAAGGACACAATAATAGAATCAGCAATCGATTTTATCCATGCTCAACAGTAAGTAAGCCTCTTTGGAAATTGCATTATTCCACTATTGCTTTTTCACTTAATGGATGAGTGCTGAAATGTATGTTTGTCTGTTCACTTCAATAATTTGGCATACTTAAAGTATTAGATTAATCCTTAGGGATAATAAAGGCTTAACATTAAGGAAATATGTTGATAATTTGCCCTTATTTATCTGCTAATACAAAAAAAGTGAAGTCCAGATCTTCGAACAATTGCGCATTTTATGATGTAGTAAAACCTTAGTTTTTGAACAAAAAGAAGATGCAACAAAGTCAAGGAATATTTATCCACAAAATCAGATAGTTATCCACATTCAATTTCTGATTTATCTTAAGTATCTGATAAATAGGTTCTTAAGTGCTTGAGGTTGATTTAGATATTGTGGACAATTCATAGCACTTTATTTTGAGCCTAGCTGTAACTAGGTGAAATTCAGTAGTTTTACTTAGCTTCTCCATGTAAGACTTTTTGCTTAATCTATTTGCTGTCGAATCAACTTCTTCCTGTAGGCATTAAAGATTCTTGACTTGCTTACAAAACCCACATATTTCCCTTCATCGATAACGGGTAGGTTCCATGCGCCAGTTTTTTCAAATTTTATCATAACTGATTGCATGCTTTCTTTCTGGCTTACGAAAGTGGGAGGTTTGTGCATTAATGTTTCAATAATGATATTTTTCCTTGATTCAGAATCAAACATAATTTCTCTAATGTCGTCGAGGGTGACAATCCCCAATAATTCTCTGTCCTCATTCACTACTGGGAAGATGTTTCGTTTTGAAAAGCGCACGAGGTCAACTAATTCACCAAGTTGTGCCTTAGGCTGAATGGTTAGTAAGTCGGTTTCAATAATCTTCTTCAGATCTATCAGGCTTAAAACTTGGCGATCCTTATCATGATATATGAGGTCTCCCTTTTCAATAAGGGGCTTCGTGTAGATGCTGTACTTCTCGAAATAGGAAATTGTACTATAGGATATAGCGGAGACTATCATTAATGGGACAAATAAGGTGTAACCACTGGTGATCTCTGCTATCAAAAAGATAGCTGTTAGTGGGGCATGTAGTACACCGCTTAATACGCCACTCATACCTACAAGTGTGAAGTTACTTGTGCTAATAGGGTCGACTATACCTGTCTGGTTTATTAAATAGGCAAAAAGATAGCCAGTCATACCTCCAATGAATAGCGAAGGGGCGAATATCCCACCACTACCACCTGAACCGATAGTTAATGCAGTGGCGATGGGCTTAATCAAAATTACAACGAAGGTGAAGATGATAAAAAAGGCTACTGAATCTATCTCACCAAAGAAAAGGCTGTTATGTAAAATTTCTTCGTGCCTTCCATTTAACAATAATTTAATAGAGTCATAACCTTCTCCGTACAGTGGTGGCAGTATAAATATAAGTAGTCCTAAGGCAAGTCCACCTAGGAGAGCCCGACTTAAATCACCTTTAATGTTGGCTACTATGTGTTCTACTTGATTAGTAATTCTTGTAAAATAAAGAGAGACTAGGCCAGTGAAAATACCGAGAAAAATATAAAAAGGCGTATCTATTGCTTCAAATCCATCTGTAAGTGTAAAGCTAAATAATACATCATCCCCTAGTAGGGTAAGCGATACCAAGGCGCCACAAACAGACGCTATAAGCAAAGGAATGAAAGAGTTGATGGAAATCTCTGACAGGATTACTTCAATACTAAAAATAACACCGGCTATAGGAGAGTTGAAAATAGCTGAGATGGCGCCTGCTGAGCCACATCCTATAAGAAGCGTTCGCTGTTTATAGTTTAGGTGCACTAAGCGTCCAATATTTGAGCCGATCGCCGAACCTGTTACAACGATAGGAGCCTCTAAACCTACAGACCCACCAAAGCCAACCGTTATGGCACTAGTTAGCATCCGTGAGAACGTCTTTGTTCGCTTGACGATACTTGATTTTTTTGATATACTGTACAATATATCAGTTATGCCATGACCTAGCTTTTCTTTTAAAATATATTTACTTAAAATAACAGTTAATAAGATGCCTAGTATAGGGTAACTGAGGTAGAGGTAGTTGATGAATTGATCTTGGAAACTATATGTTAGCAGGCTTTGTAACAAATGAACAGATTCTTTTAATGTTACAGCTGCCAAACCAGCGACGACACCAATAATCCCGCTGATAATTATCGTGAAGTTCTTGGTGCTAATATGTTTTACTCGCCATATTAAAAACTTAAGTAGTAGCTCATTAAATCGCATTGGGCAAAGGTAATTATTATTGATTCTCTTTATGAAAGTTTTGCTACTCTTTTGAGTTTGTTTTTATAGCCCATGTGTTGAAAACACACTTTTTTTCAATACTGCGAATTTCATGGTTTTATCCTGCATATTGGTATGGTGGTCGATATATTTTAGATATATCCCAACCTTATTGCTAATTCGTAAGTCTTATAGAGTAGATTTGAATATAAAAATGATGTGGTATGGATAGATTTAAAATACTTTTTGTGTGTAAAGAAATGCCCGATCACAAAGAAGGTCTAAATGGATTTAAAGTAGGGAAGCAGTACGAGGGTAGATCTTATAATGGCTTTTTTGAGGTGAGTACTAAATGGGGCTCTAACCATGAAAGCAAATTGATTAATCAGGGGATGTTTAAAAAGTATTTTCAATTAATTGAGTACGATACGTTAATTAAGACCTCGGCTTAAGGTAACTTAAGGTAATTTGACCTAAAATAGAAAGCTTCTAGTATTATCTAGAAGCTTTTTTTATGCTTTAAAACTCATAGCGACCAGATCAAGCAACAGTGATGAATGTATAGTGTAAAAAAAAAGCCACTTACAATTGTAAGTGGCTTTTGGCTCCTCTTCTTGGACTCGAACCAAGGACCCTCTGATTAACAGTCAGATGCTCTAACCAGCTGAGCTAAAGAGGAATTTTCCCGTTTGGGATTGCAAACATAGTAGGAGATCACTTAATTTGCAAATACTATCAGGAAATTATTTACTTTTTTTTCAAAAGGACAGCAATACCTGATAATAATGACATTTTAGATATTAAAAACGACATAACGGAATATCAATTCTGTTCCTTCTTTCTGAAAAGAGACATAATGGCACAGTTATCTTGCGGCGGATCCTAATTTATGCATTTGCGATAATCTGTATGCTAGGCATCTAGAAAAAGTTGAGATTTGATATTGAGTATTGTCCATATTAAAAAATGGAGCCGCCGTTTAATAAATATCAAAGACTGAGGTTTTTCAAATATGATAATCGGATTTTTTAATGTTTGACTTTTAGGGCTTGATGCCAAATCGCACTAATTTGAGCATGGCCGAAAGAAAAAAAATGATCAATTGGTCTCTCTAGTAAATATTTCTTTCTCCAAAGAAAATTCATACTGATGGAATTGAATCGCCTGACGCCTCCGGAATCTTGAGGGGTATCATTCCTAAAAGTGAAAAGAATGAATTTGATATCGCCACTCAAATCAAATAATTGAATGCTTATGTAAATAGGAAGTAGAAAATATGTGTTTTTTAGGCTCCGATAGAATTTTTAGTTGAACTCTTATGTTCTGAGATCGTATTGAATTTACAACGTAAAAAAGTTTTATTGTATGATGAATAAGAAGC
>JBKEFO010000111.1:0-9684 GCA_046709585.1 Marivirga sp. | reverse complement strand
TTACTCATTCAGACAAGAAAGTCCTTTTTTGAATGCGCGCAAGAGCTCTACTACCCTTCTTTAAAGAGGTTGTTAGCAGAGGATTTTTCAGGCTTCCGTACTAAATTAGAGGTAAAGGCTGGTACCACCCTCGACTTAACAGAAGCGTACTTTTTTGCACCCTACCTAAAAAGTGAAAGCTTATTCGATTCCATCGCCCAAGAAAAAATAAAGCTCTATTGCCTGCTCTCAGGAAATGCTACCCAGATTACTTTTCAGGACTTATACTTGTTATATGGAGGGCAATCAAGTATCCACGCTAAGGGAGTAGTCAATAATTGGCTCGATCCTGACAAGCTAGCCCTAGCGCTTAAATCATTTAATTTAAAGCTCGTTCTTGCAGATTTCAACTATTTAAAACCCACTAGTTATTTAGATAGCTATCCACAGCAAATTAAACTCGCCGGCGCTGCAAGCTATGCGAAAAATATGGTTCAGCTGAAAATTTCAGGCATGCTTGATCAATTGAGTACTTTGAAATTAGACGCTTCCTATTCCTTGAATACGCCCAATGATTACCGCATCAAATTCATTGGTAATCAGCTGGTCTTGGATAAGTGGCTACAAGATAGTGTGCTCTTTTCTGCCATTGACTTAAGTATTGAGGCAGACGGAAAGGGCGTTGAACTACCCTCTCTTTATTCCAATGCTGCTATTAAAATAGCTAATTTCACATACCAAGGACAGTCTTTCGACACACTCTCTGTAAATGCGGAAATAAAAAATGGTCTTTTTACGCTCGATAGTAAGTACTCCGACCCTAAACTAAAATATGCGCTAAATGCTGGTGGTTCGCTTGATTCTACTACTCAAAAAATCAACCTTAACTTGCAGTTAGAACAACTTGACCTACTCGCTTTTAACATAACTGATTCCCTTGCCTACCTAAGAACTGGTCTTAGCGCAAATGCTGTTATTGACAGTCTTGCTCAATATCTTTCTATCGAGTTAGATCAGTTGTCTTATGCAGACCAGCACAACTATTTTGACCTTGCTCCCGTGAAACTCGAGCTGGTTAATGGTGTAGACTCCAGCAGAATCAATTTTTCATGGGACGAAATAGCTGTGAAACTTCACTTAAATCAGCCATTAACTTCCCTCGTAAATGCACAATTAAGCCAAGAGCGCCTGCTGGCACTTGATTTGTTTAAAATTGATACGGCCTATGGTCCGGTGAATTTAGACTTCATGGTAAATGCCTCTTTAAGCAACGACCTAGGTGCCCTGCTTAAGGGTACCCTTGACTTTGACCCTCTTAACTTGGAGGCTAGCTACACAGGTCTTGACAAAAAATTGGCCCTCGATTTTCAAGTGCCAAGGCTTCGATATGAGCAGTTATTTATTGATAGCTTAACAATATTTGCTCAAGCCGACACTAACCACCTACAGCTAACCAACCACATTAAAAAAATTGAATCTGGTTTCTTAAATATCTTTTCAACTGAAATAAATGTAACCGTTGCGCCTGAAACAGCCTCGCTGAATCTTAACATAAAGGATGAGTTAGGCGACGACCTGTTTGTAGTTCATGCAGATGCTACTAATAAATCTGATTCATTACTATGGAAAATTGATGCCGAGAAGCTCCTTCTCAATGGAGAGCAATGGGCTTTAGACGAAAAAAACTATCTCTTTGTGGCTAAAGATCATGTTTTAATTCGAGGTATGGCCTTTCAGAGCAATACTGAACGAATATTTATTGAGACAACAGAAGAGGACAGGCTTCATGGTCTTCATGTAAATTTCACGGATTTTAATTTGGCCAATCTCCTCGCAATTTTAAACCCTGAGGAACGCTTATTAGATGGTATTCTTAATGGCGACTTCACTTTAGCTGACCTTAACAACCCTCTTGACTTTAGGGCGGAGATTGCACTCCAAGACATGGTGGTTTTAAATGAACCTGCTGGTAACCTATCTTTGTCTACGAGTCAAGTAGCCCTAGACAGCTATGCAATAGATTTACGCACTGATGGCCCCGTTAAGCTCAATGGCAAAGCACAGGTAGACCTAGGGTTAGAGACTCCTAGCTTTGACGTTAAATTAATTCTTGAAGAATTATCATTACCCTTTGTTACCGTGTTTACTGAGGGTATAATACAAGATGCTGAAGGTGTTCTCTCCGGTGAGTTTTCTGTAAAGGGCAATCCTGATGATTTTTCTTATACAGGTGAGTTAAGATTCAAGGAGGCAAAATTATTTATCACAGAATTAAATACCAGTTTCAGCCTTCCTGACGAGTTAATATTGCTCAATCAACAAACTATCAAGCTTCAAAATTTCACCATTTTAGATGGACAGTCGCATAAGATGTTATTAAATGGTTCCATTAAAACGGATGAAATTTTTAACCCTCAATTAGACCTTCAGCTAAAGGCTGACGATTTTCAATTGATGAACAAAGAAAATATAAAAGATGCACAATACTATGGAACCGTATTTATCGATGCCGAAACGTCCATAAAAGGCCGGCTGCTTGAACCTATTATTAGGGCAAACCTTAAAGTCAATAAAGCGACGGATTTTACCTTTGTTGTTCCGCCTTCCACAATAGACATTGTGCAAATGGAGGGAATAGTACAGTTTAAGAGTCCTTATGAGGCCTTAGACAGCCTTCAAAATACAAACGACAGCAGTTTTAAGTCTATCGATGTCAGTGGAATTGATTTAAGCGCCTTGATAAAAACCGACAAAAAGGCGCAGTTTAAAGTGGTGATAGATCAAAACCGTGGTGACTATTTAATTGTTTCTGGTGAAAGTGATTTGAATTTAGCGTTAGATAAAAATGGTGATGTAAGTCTTACAGGGAATTATTTAGTGAACAATGGCTATTACCAACTGAGCCTCTATGATTTAGTTAAAAGAAAGTTTGAAATTAGCTCCGGCAGTCAAGTAAAGTGGTACGGAGACCCTTTAGAGGCTGGTTTATCTATTACTGCTAACTATAATTTAGAAACCTCTCCGAATAGTTTAATGGCTGGTCAAAATGTGAGCTCGCGCAAGTTGGCCTTTGTTGTAGCCCTCTTTATAAACGGATCATTGTCTGCGCCAGAAATCTCCTTCGGTTTAAATATGCCAGAGGAAGCGAAGGGCGCGCTAGGTGGCAGGGTGTATCAGCAGGTGCAAGCAATCAACAACAATGAAACTGAATTAAACAAGCAAGTATTTTCACTTTTAGTACTAAACCAGTTTTTTCCTGCTGGCTCTACTGGTGATGGACCAGACTCAGAGGTGCTTGCTAGAAATAGTGCTAGCCAGATTTTAACCCATCAATTGAATAAGCTAAGTGATCAATATATAAAAGGAGTGGACTTAAATCTAGACCTAGATAGCTATAAGGCAACAGAAAATGGTGCAGCAGCACAAAGAACGCAGCTAGGCTTAAGTTTAAGCAAAAGTTTATTCGACGATAGGTTTAAAGTACAAGTGGGGAGTCAATTTGAGTTGGAAGGAGAGCAGCGTTCAAAACAAAGTGCCAGTGATATTCTGGGTAACATTTTAATAGAATACTTGCTAACAGAAGATGGCAGGTACAAGCTTACGGGTTATCGTAAAAATGAATACGAAGGCCTTATTGATGGACAAGTAACACTAACAGGCATTTCCGTTCAGTTTAATAAGGAGTTTGAAAATTTTAGTGATTTACTGAATGCAACAAAAAACAATTTAAATGAGGACTAAGCAAAGGACACATATCGTTTTCAGCCTATTGCTCATCGCTGCATTGCAAGCATGTAATACGCTAAAATACATTCCTGAGGATGAAACCCTTTATACAAGTTATAGCATTCAGGTAAAAGGCAAGCTAAGCACCTATGACAAAGGTGCCATCAAAGAAGCGCTTTCATCTGTGATTCAGCCAGCGCCAAATAAAAAAATAATGGGGATTAGGTTAGGCTTATGGGCAAGGCAAAGGGTTGATAGAGGTGATGCTAAATTTTATGCGGAATGGATTAATAAAAAAATAGGGGAAGCCCCTGTTTATATGACCAGTGTAAAGCTTGGCTCCATTGAGATGCTTATAGATAATAGGCTAAATAACTTGGGATATTTTTATCCCGAAATCACGTCTACAAAAAGACCTGGAAAGCATACTGGCGCTATCAACTTTACAGTTACACCAAAAAAGAGGTTGATGATTACCTCGTATAAATATGACGCGGTAGGCATTCCTTTGTTAGACAGTATCATCAATAGTTTTGTGGAGCAACGAGTAATTATTAACCCCAGAGAAGCTTTCAACCTCTACACTTTAAAGGAAAGTAGGTCAATTTTGGCTAATAAACTCAAAGATGCCGGCTACTATTATTTCAACCCAGATTACTTATTATTTATTGCGGATACTTTGGCCTCGAACAAGCCAAATACCGCCATTTTAAACCTAAGAGTAAAAGAAAAAACGCCGCAATCGGCTTTAGCACAATACCGCATTAGTGACTTAACCGTTTATCCTCACTATACCTTACTTAGTGATAGTACTGGAAATGAGTTAGATACTAGTACTTATAAAGGAGTCCGGTTTATTCAGGATGATAATTTTTTCTATCCGGAAAAAATGTATCCATACCTGCTCATTAAAGAAGGAGGTCTTTACAATAAAAAAGAAGCGCTTTATACGAGTAGAAGGCTAAACTCCCTGCGTACCTACCGCTATGTCAGTATCCGTTTTTCAAAAGACTCCTTATTTACTGACGGTCTGGGCACCTTAAAAAGCAACATTTATTTGGCCCCGCTTAAGAAGCGCTCCTTCAGAGCTGAAATTGAGGCCAACTCCAAGTCTAATAATTTTGTAGGCTCTGTATTTAGCTTGGAATACTTAAACAGAAATATTTTTAGAGGGGCCGAGAGCTTTAGCTTAAAAGGTAAGATAGGGTATGAAGCACAGTTTTCTGGTGGAGAGCTCTCTAACCTAAACACTTTTGAAACAGGTCTTTCGGCAGAGTATCGTGTCCCCCGCTTAGTGGCCCCCTTTAATTTTCAAGAAAGCTTCCGCTACTCTTTACCCAAAACTAAGTTCAGGCTGTCTTATGAGCTTATACGACGTGTCCAGTATTTTTCACTCAACTCCTTCTTAGCACTTTACGGTTACCAGTGGGATGTAAATGCCTATGTCACACATAGTCTAAACCCCATTTCAGTCAACTTTATTAATATACGCAACAGAACACCCGATTTTCTAGCGCTTTTAGATCAAAATAGCTATTTGCTCAGAAGCTTCCAGCAACAGTTTATTCCAGGTCTTTCCTACAATTACCAATACAACAAATTGATGTTAAACGACCAACGAAGTAAATTTCTAATCCTATTTAATGCTGACTTTGCAGGCAATCTGTTTGGACTATTACAGCAGACAGACAATTCGACAGATCGTAAAACCCTTTTTGGCGTGGAATATGCGCAGTATGCAAAATTAGATGTCGATGTGAGAAATTACTTCGACCTCACACAGGACACTCGCTTGGTCAGCAGGTTATTTTTTGGTTACGGCCTCCCCTACGGGAACTCTGAAAGCTTACCCTACTCAAAACAATATTTCTCCGGTGGCCCAAGCAGTCTGCGTGCTTTCAGGATCCGATCTGTTGGCCCCGGCAACTTTGTGAGTAATGCCACCAATGCGTCTGACTCCTTTTTTGATCAGACAGGAGACATAAAAATTGAGGCTAACTTAGAATACAGATTCCCTATATACGATTACTTCAAGGGGGCTGTTTTCGCTGATGCTGGTAATGTATGGATCAAAAATGGTGATGAGCAGAATAGTTTTAGAGGTGAGTTTAGTGACAGCTGGTATCAAGAAATGGCACTAGGTGCTGGGGTCGGGATAAGGTTAGATGTTGAATTTATTGTTATCCGTTTGGATGTTGCCACGCCAATACGCAAACCTACGAATACAAGCGATTTTAGCTGGCAAAACAGCTTCGACCTTGGGAATAACAACTGGCGTGCAAATAACATAATTTGGAATTTTGCAATAGGATACCCTTTCTAACGACATAAAAAAAGCGATGAAGAAACCTCCACGCTTTTTTATGTAAATGCCCCCACAAACTACTCTTCATAGCCCCATTCTATACCACTTTTCATATCCTTGATTATCAATTTATTGCTTTTTAAAATCTCTCTGATTTCATCTACTTGGTCGTAGTTTTTCTCTGCTTTCGCCTTTTTATAAATGCCTAGTAAGGCATCAATAATTGGACTGGCGGTGGTAGGCATTTCTTCTTTAAGACCTAAAACCTCCTCCATAAAGGCGCTAAAGGTTACTTTCATTTTCTCGAAAAGAGGCTCTCCTATCTCAGAGAACTTTAATTGTTCCGTTTGCAAGGAGTTTATTTTCTTGACAAGGTTAAATAACTCTGCAATTGCTTTCGCGGTATTAAAGTCGTCATTCATGGCATGATAACAGTTGTCACAAATCTGGTTAATTTGCTCTATCTGTTTTTCATCTTTAATGCCCCCATCTTGCCTATAGACTAAGGAATTTAAAACCTTTTGCCCATTGGCCAATTTTTTATAGCCTTTTTGAGAAGCTTTTAAGGCCTCGTTACTAAAGTCCAAGGTACTGCTGTAATGTGTTTGCAGCATAAAAAAACGAACCGTCATAGGCGAGTATCCTTGGTCAAGCATTTCATGGTTGCCAGTAATCAACTCAGTAGGTAAAAATGAATTACCTAAAGACTTACTCATTTTTTGACCGTTAACAGTTAACATATTGGTATGAATCCAATAGTTCACTGGAGACTTTCCTGTAGTGCCAACTGCCTGCGCTATTTCGCATTCGTGGTGAGGAAATTTCAAGTCCATGCCCCCACCATGAATATCAAATGATTCTCCAAGATACTTGCGGCTCATCACTGTACATTCTAGGTGCCAACCAGGGAAACCCTCTCCCCATGGTGATGGCCACCTCATGATATGCTCTTCAGACGCTTTTTTCCAGATCGCAAAATCCAGTGGGCTTTCTTTATCAGACTGACCATCTAATGTTCTTGTATTCGTTAACAGGTCTTCAATTTTTCTGCCGCTTAAGATTCCATATTCATGGGCTTCATTGTATTTGTTTACATTAAAATATACTGATCCATTTTTCTCATATGCCCAGCCTTTCTCTACGAGTACCTTTACATTCTCAATTTGCTCCACAATGTGTCCCGTAGCAGTAGGCTCAATATCCGGCGCCAGGGTGTTGAATAAATCCATCACTTGATGAAATCCATTAGCGTAACGCTGCACGATCTGCATTGGCTCCAGGTTCTCAAGCTTTGCCTTTTTACCAATTTTATCCTCCCCCTCATCTGCATCACCAACCAAATGACCTACATCCGTAATATTTCGAACATACCTCACCTTATAACCCAAATGCCTCAAGTACCTGTTAATTACATCAAAGCTCATAAAAGTACGGACATTACCCATATGCACATCGCTGTAAACGGTAGGGCCACATACATACATGCCTACAAAAGGCTCATTTATGGGCTTGAACAACTCTTTCTTGCGTGTTAAGGAATTCTGTATTTTAAGCTCTTTAATCATGGGCGTAAAAATAAATAATTTCAAACTCAATTAAGTGCTTTTATCCCCCTAATCTTAAACTTGGTCTGATATTTTAGATTCACGGCTATTATGCGAAACTAATAAATGTGCTATTTTTAAATTCTTTTGTTATATTTAAAATAAAAATTATGAGGTTACTTTTTTGTGGTATTGCACTATTACTATTTTTCTCTTTTCAATCAATCGCACAATTTTCTCTTCAACTAGCGGGCGAAATTCCTGCTGAAAAAGAGCTAAGCAGCGTAATAATAGTCGACAACTACCTGCTAGGGGTCACGGATACGGAGCCATACTACTTTGAAGTATGGGATATAAGTAACATTCAAGTCCCCTCTTTGGTCAAAAGAGTCGAACAAATTAACGACTTGCAACCAAATAATATGGTGCGTCAAGGAAACACAATATTTCTAGACGGAAGTGGAAGTTCCGCTCGTGATGTAACCTTAGATGTATGGAATATTACCGACATAACAAACCCCACTTTTGTAAGATCATATGCAAGTTTTACATGGAACGGCGGAGAAAAACGAATAAGTAATATTGTTGAAGTCTCCACTAACGAGATGTATGCTAAAATTGGCACATTCGACATCGCCAGGTTCAATACGCAGAATCCTTCCAACATTTTTATCATAGGTGGCTCTGGCGACGCTTTTAGCAGCAGTTCTATTAGCGCCATGGATAATTTCCAACTCATAAATGATAATGCGGGATGGTTTGATAGAGATGACTTTAACTATGCAATAGTTAATGGAGACGGAAGTATGACCCGTCAGACAACCACAAGAAATAACCTTACAGGAGAGCTTTACGATTTCGAAATATTTGAAAATGGCACAACTGCCTTTGCTGTTACCTGGACATCGGGTCCCTTATATTTAGTATCTGTAGACCTGAATGGGCCAAATGACATACAAGAACTCAACCTTTATGACGTTGGAGATTCTATTGCGGCTGGCTTTACGGCTATTCTCATAACCGATGAAGCAAAAAATCTCGTTTTTGTAGGCGGCGAAATAAGCTTTGTCATGGTAGATGTTTCTAATAGGCTGGACCCAAAGATCATCAGTAAACACAATGGCAGCGATAATTTCCTGAGACGCTATGGTGATTATATAGTGACAGACCAATTTGCCTCGGGATCAGAAACGCTTATCTACAAAATTACGGATAATAGCGTGCAGTCTGATTTTAGTGCGTCAACCAATAGCATCTTTGAAGGGACAAGCATTTCTTTTTCTGATAATTCTAGTGGAAACCCAGATAGTTGGAGCTGGTCATTCCCTGGTGGAACCCCTTCCTCTGCTAGCGAAAGAAATCCTGTTATTAACTATGCTACTCCCGGCATTTATGACGTAAGTCTGACTACTACCAAGGATGTTTTTTCTTCCACTGAAACGAAAGCTGGTTTTATTGAGGTTCTTGCAAATGGTACAGTGGTGGCCGATTTTACTTACGACAAGGATGTGATTAATGAAAAGGAGTCCATCTTCTTTCAAGACAATTCTTTTGGTGACGTAGTCGATTATGTATGGGTTTTTGAGGGAGGCACGCCAGCCACTTCCAACACTAAAAACCCAATCGTCGCCTATGCTATACCGGGGATATATGGAGTTAGCCTTACTGTAAACAGTAGTAGTTCAACGGATACAAAGGAGGTGCTCAGCTTAATCACTGTAAAGGACATTAAAACGTGTGACGGCAACATCACTATTACTAATAGCAATGGATCTTTTGAGGATGGGAGTGGCGGAGAAAATTATGACAACAATCTTAATTGTAGCTGGCGTTTAACTGCTGGTACAAATTCAAAGATTAGGATCAGCTTGAATAATTTTGAGACAGAGCAAGATGTAGACATCCTTCGTATTTATGATGGTATTAACGATGGCGCTCCGTTGATAAATGCATTAAGCGGATCATTAGTTGAATTAGACCTCGAGTCTAGCGGCGCAAATTTATACCTTGAATTTACTGCAAATGAAGAAACAACATTTGCTGGTTGGTCATTTAGCTATGAGGAAATTTTGCCGCTAAAGGCGGAGTTTAATGCTACAACCACCGCTGTTAATAAAGGTGAAAGTATCC
>JBKEFO010000110.1:0-9695 GCA_046709585.1 Marivirga sp. | reverse complement strand
TGGGCGCAGGCTCTTCGTGAGATGTCTAATAGGATGGAAGAGCTACCTGGACCAGATGCTTATCCTGTCGAGCTGCCTGCCACCATAGCCAACTTTTATAGTAGAGCCGGACTAGTGACTTTAAATAACGGAAGTCAAGGCTCAGTGACATTCATCGGAACAGTTTCACCAGCAGGTGGTAATTTCAAAGAACCTGTAACCGAGTCTACCAGTAAGGTGGCCAGGTGCTTTTATGCACTCTCACAAAAACGAGCCGATGCTAAGCGTTATCCTGCCATCGACTCCCTTGCATCATATTCAAAGTATCTAGAGTACCCCGAATTTATAGCAAGTACAAATGTAAACATTCAAGCAGGATGGGTGAAGTTAATATCGAGGGCGAAGGATTTAGTTCGAAATGGAATAGAGGCCAAAGATCAAATCAATATCCTCGGAGACGATGCTGTTCCCCTAAGCTATCACACTAGCTTCTGGAAAAGTGAATTGATAGACTTTACGCTCATTCAGCAAGATTCATTCGATGAGGTGGATATGAATTCATCGATGAAAAGGCAGCAATATATGCTTAACAAAGTCATGGACATAGGTGACAAAGAATTCATCTTTTCAGATTTTGAAGAAGTATCAACCTATTTTAAGAAACTGATTAACATTTTAAAACAGATGAACTATTCTGCATTCCCTTCGGCTAGTTTCAAGAAACATGAGGCAGAATTAGATAGAATATTAAAGAAAGAAAGCGAAAGGATAGTAACGGCAGAAATTAATCACATATGAAGATCAAAGCATTACAAAGGGTGTATACAAAAATATTAAAAATCACCAAAGCAACATGCGCAGTTAAGGCAACAGGTGCACGCTATGGTGAGCTTGCTTGGGTAAACGAACGACCTGCTCAGGTGATTAGTATAAGTGGAGACGAAGTCACTCTACAGATTTTTGCAGGGACTGAAGGTATCTCTTCTGACTCGGAGATTGTTTTTTCTGGTATGCCTCCGACACTTCAGGTCAGCGAATTGCTGGCAGGACGTTTTCTCAATGCCTATGGCGATCCTATAGACGGCGGTTCCTCATTGCTAGGTGAAAAGAGGTTGATAAATGGTAATGCAGTAAACCCCGTGAAGAGAGCACAACCTTCTACCTTATTAGCAACAGGAATCGCAGGAATTGACCTCAACAACACCCTTGTCACAGGTCAGAAAATTCCTTTCTTTGCTGACCCTGACCAACCCTATAATCAAATTCTCGCTGAAGTGGCATTGCGTGCCAAAGCAGATAGAATTATCCTTGGTGGCATGGGGCTTTCCAATGATGATTATCTCTTTTTTAAAGAAACCTTCAAGAAGGCAGGTGTATTGGATAAGATTGTGTCTTTTATCAATACCGCTGAAAACCCACCTTTAGAAAGGCTGCTAATACCCGATATGGCCTGTACAGCTGCCGAGTATTTCGCCAATGACAAGAAAGAAATGGTATTAGTACTATTAACAGATATGACGCTATTTGCCGATGCTTTGGCTATTGTAGCCAATAAGATGGATCAGATTCCTTCGAAGGATTCTATGCCCGGATCGCTGTATAGTGAACTCGCTAGTATTTATGAAAAGTCTGTGCAATTCGTCCATGGGGGCTCAATCACTATAATAGCAGTTACCACACTAAATGAGGGAGATATCACCCATGCTATACCAGATAATACTGGCTATATCACAGAAGGACAACTGTTTTTGAAACATGATACAGACATAGGTAAGGTCATTGTTGATCCATTTCGTAGTCTTTCCAGACTGAAACAAAATGTAATTGGTAAAAAAACGCGCGAAGATCATCCGCAGGTAATGAACGCATTAATTCGATTGTATGCCGATGCGGCTGATGCTAAGACAAAAAGAGAGAATGGATTTGATCTTAACGACTATGATAAGAGATGCTTGGCCTACTCAAAGGAATATGCTCTGCAACTTTTAGCCGTTGATATCAACATTTCCATCGATGAAATGCTCGATACTGGCTGGTCTTTGTTCCAGAAATATTTTGAGAAATACGAGTTGGGCATCAAAGAAGAGCTGATAGCGAAATACTGGAAGGAGCATAAAACGAAAGAAGAACTGGAACTTCAAGCATAAAATAGATGGAGATCAAATTTCACTATAATAAGACCACCATACAGCAATTTCGTAAGCAATTGGCCATTCGTCAAAAGGCGCTGCCTATTCTTAAAAATAAAGAAACAGCTCTACGCCAGGAAGAAAAGAGAAGCGTCAACGTGCTTACAGATTTATTAGAAACAAAACTTCAGCTAGAAGAGCGACTAGTGCAATATGAGCGCTTTTGGATGGAGTTTCCAAATATTATTTCCTTGAAAGACTCAGCTCTTTATTATAAAACAATAGTGGGGGTGAAAGTACCTGAAATTAAAAGCATATCCTTTCAGGTGGTAGAATTAGCCTGGTGGCACTATCCCGCTTGGCTTCCTGCAGGCGTTGACATTTTGCAACAAGTTATAACCCTAGACATGGAGATAAAGGTTAAAAAACTGCAAATTGATCTACTCAAAACAGCTAGAAAGAAGACCACCCAAAAAGTCAACCTTTACGAGAAGGTGCAAATACCTGCTTATGAGAGCGGTATACTAAAAGTAAAACGTTTCTTAGAGGATAAGGAAAACATATCCAAGGCAGGTCAAAAGATTGTAAAGAAACGGAAGGAAAGGAGGGAAGCAGTGTGAAAGAGACCTTCAGAAAAATCGAAATACTTGCTCATCGCTCCGACCGGACGCTCGTAACGACAAAACTTCAAGAGCTTGGCGTAATTCACCTAGAGGTGGATGCTAATTTCAGTAACAAAGAGATCGAAGTGCTAGAACACCGAAAATCACGCCTCATCAAAGCGATTGATTTTATGAAGAGTTTTGGAGCGGTGCAGACAAACATTGACAAAGCTCTGCCTTTTGCAGAAAACTCTGTGAATGAAGTAGCGGAACAAATTCTGGAATTAAAACAGCAGAAGGAGGTAGACGGCCAAGAAGAAGAAACACTCGCAAAGAAGAAAAAGAAACTCAAATATTGGGGAGACTTTGATGCTGACAAAATTTCTGAATTAGCTCAATTTGGACTTCAGATAAGCTTCTATATTGCAGAAAAAAAGGAATTTAAAGCGTATGACTTTAGCAATTTGATTCATGAGGTTATTAATCAAAAGTCGAGTCAAATCTATTTTGTGGTCTTATCTCATCAAGTGCACCCATCTCTACCTTTTGAGAGGGTTCAGCTCCCACAAATGACTAAATTGGAAATCCGGTCGAGACGAAAGAAGCTAAAAACTAACAAAGTGGATCGTGCTGAAGCCATGCATACTTACTCACCCTATTTAGCTGTATTTTCTGAGGAGTTGATTTCATTGGAAGACCAAGTAAAGCTTCATCTAGTTAATGGCAGCTATAGCGAATATGGTGAGGGCGCTATTTTGCATCTAAAGGGTTGGTTTCCTGCCAAGGCTGAAGCGCAACTTGTCCATCAACTTAGGCAGGAAGACTGGTCCTTTCTGATTTCTAAGCCCACTGCTGATGACAGAGTTCCAGTTTTATTGAGAAATGCACGCTACCCAAAGCTATTTGAACCCATAACACAAATATTCCAATTGCCTAGATACCATGAGATGGACCTCACACCTTTTATTGCGGTATTTTATCCCATTCTTTTTGCTTATTGCCTTGGTGATGCTGGCTATGGGTTGATTTTACTATTTGCAGCTGTGACTGGCTGGTTCACTTTCTTGAAAGGATCAAGGAACCTGGCTGCTTTGGGGGTCATTCTTGGTATTTTCACTACCCTGATGGGAGTGATAAAATCCGGTAGTGTATTTGGAATGCCCATTGTCTCTGAAACGCCCAATCCTTTATTTGAATACCTCGCGCAATATGTCATAATCCCTGACGAGCGTGGTGTGGTCTTCAATGCCTTTAATGTTGCTTTGATGATTGGGGTAGTACAGATACTGATAGGGATTTTGCTAAGTATCGTTAAAAAAATCAGATACAAAGGCTTTATAGCAAGCATCTCACAAATTGGTAAGTTCTTGATGGTGGTAAGTCTAATATGGCTTTTCTTGGCCGATATGCAAGAGGTGCTGGCCCTACAAGCTTTTCCAGCATTAAGAAGATTGACACTCATCATAGGCGTATTACTAGTGCTCTTTTTTCACGATATGCAGTCTCCTTTGCTAAAAAGAACTGCTAGCGGCCTACTGCCCATATTCTTTATTTTAACTGGAATGTTAGGAGACATACTCTCTTATGTGCGCTTATTTGCACTCGGTGTTGCTTCCTCAGTACTAGGCTTGGTAGTTAATCAGATAGGAATCCAAATCATGGGAGATAGCTGGTGGGGCATCGTGATTGGAGTTGTATTTCTAATTTTTGGTCACAGCCTTAACCTCGCGTTGGCTGCGCTGGGTGCCTTTGTACATCCGCTAAGACTTACATTTGTAGAATTTTATAATAATGCACAGTTTGAAGGTGGTGGAGTCGCTTACAAACCTCTTAAGAAAATAAAAATTGAACACTCAAAATAAATAAATATGGAAGCTTTACCCTTAACACTCGCATTTATTGGAATTGGCTTATTGGTTGGTCTTTCTGGCTGCGGTAGTGCCATGGGCACCGCAATTGGTGCAATGTCGACAGTTGGTGCATTAAAAAAGCGCCCAGACGCCTTTGGTTCCTATATCGTCTTAAGTGCGCTGCCAGGAACCCAAGGCCTATATGGATTTGCAGGCTTCTTCATTCTTCAGGACTTGATCAGTCCAGAAATGACACTCATGCAAGGAGCAGGGATTCTTGGCGGTGGATTGGCCTTAGGTTTAGCAGGACTACTCTCTGGAATGTATCAAGGAAAAGTCTGCGCCAATAGCATTGATAGCATTGGTTCTGGAAATGATGTTTTTGGGCGCGCTTTGATTTTAGCAGTTTTCCCCGAGCTTTATGCTATTATCGCTTTCGCATCATTATTTCTCATCCGCGGTATATTATAAATTAATACAACCGTTTTATAAAATAAAAATAACAAAAACAGCGAAAACATGAAAAATTCGATCGGAATTATCGGAATGGGTTGGGTTGGCTCCAGTGTAGCTATTTCTATACTTTATGATGGAATATGCGAGGAATTGCTGCTCAACGATATTGATACCAATATTGCTGAGGGCGAAGCCATGGACTTAAACCATGGATCTTCATTTTATCCGTCTGCAAAAGTGAGAGCGGCTACTATAGCTGAAATGGTTAACTGCAGAGCCATCGTCATTACTGCGGGTCGAAACGGCAAAGCGGACGAGAGCAGACTAGACTTGCTACGTGAAAATGCGGCTATTGTCGCACAAATATCAAAAGAGCTGCAAGGTTTTTCAGGCTTACTGATCATTGTGGCCAATCCCGTAGATGTACTTACGCAACTGTACCAAAAGGCGACAGGCTTGCACCCCTCAAAAGTCATTGGAACAGGCACTATGCTAGATACAGCAAGACTACGTGAGATGGTTGGCAGCCGACTAAATATTGACTCAAAAAGTATTCATGCCAACATCATCGGCGAGCATGGCGACTCCGAAGTGGTGCTCTGGTCTGGGGCTCAGGTTGGCGGTATAAAACTGTCTGACTGGGATGGCTGGCATAGCGATTTCGAGCCGGAGATCACGCATCAAGTAAAGGTAGCTGCTCAAGAAATCATTAAGCGGAAAGGTGCAACAAACCATGCTATAGGGCTGGTGACTGCTACGCTGTTGAAATGGATTTTTAGAGGTGAACGTAGAGTAGTTAATCTCTCTAGTTTGATTCAAGGGCCATATGGTCTATCCGATGTATCACTTTCACTTCCTACCCTAATATCTGCAGATGGCGTAGAAAAGGTCATTGAAGTAAAAATTAGTGATGCAGAACGTGAAAAATTATTAGCTTCGGCAGCAGTCATCAGGAAAGCCATTGCATCTGTTTAACCTCTAAAAAAAGATACGTTATGGATCACTTCTTTCGTAAAAGTATTATAGCTGCCAGCGGCTTATTTTTATGTGTTTTCATGCTTGTTCACTTGTCGGCAAATTGTATCTTGCTACTACCTGAAGCTATTTCAAGGGATATGTATAACACCTATTCCACTGTGCTGAGGGAAAGTCCGCTGATTAAAGCAGTAGCTTATGTTTTATACCTTTCCATTGTCTTGCATATCGTCTATGCTGCAATAGTAAGCTATAGGAACAAAAAGGCCAAGCCAACAGCTTACGCTATGAATAGGAGTCAAGAGAACAGCTCCTGGTCATCGCAGAATATGGGACTTTTAGGGATGCTAATTCTCCTTTTTATTGTGGTTCATCTGGCCAATTTCTGGGCACGAATAAAACTAGGGCTGGGAGAGATCGTAGCCACTGATACTCTTGGAAATCTAGATGTTTATAAGCTGACAGTGCAACTGTTTAAAAACCCTTCTTACGTGTTTTTTTATTCCATTTTAGCCATCCCACTAGGTTTTCACCTACATCATGGCTTTAAGAGTGCCTTCAAGTCATTAGGCTTTTATCATCAGAAAGGCCTGAAAATAGTAGCCCAGCTTTCTTTAATCTATGCAATTCTTATTGCTGTAGGTTTTGGAATTATACCCATCATCGTCTTCCTAAAATAGATCAGTCATGAAATTAGATGCAAAAATACCCAAAGGTAAACTAGAGGATAAGTGGCGTAACTATCAAGCTTTTAGTCAATTGGTGAATCCTGCAAACAAAAAGAAGCGCAACATTATAGTGGTAGGATCTGGCCTTGCTGGCGCTGGCGCAGCGGCTACATTGGCAGAGTTGGGTTATGAGGTAGAATGCTTCTGTTATCAGGATTCAGCGCGCAGGGCGCATTCCGTAGCTGCGCAAGGTGGCATTAATGCAGCAAAGAACTACCAGCATGATGGCGATAGTGTGTGGCGCATGTTTTATGATACCATAAAAGGGGGTGATTTTCGTTCTAGAGAAGCCAATACCTATCGCTTAGCTGAGCTTTCCGCTCCTTTAATCGATCATTTTACACAGCAGGGAGTGCCTTTTGCCAGGGAATATGGCGGCGTATTGGTCAATCGTAGCTTTGGTGGCGTTCAGGTAGAACGTACCTTTTATGCTAGAGGTCAAACAGGTCAACAATTGCTTTTGGCAGCCTATTCCCAACTTTCAAAGATGGTCAGAGCTGGTAAAGTAAAGATGCACACCCGTCATGAAATGATGGACTTAGTGGTGATAAATGGTGCTGCTAGAGGTATTATAGCGCGGGATTTGGTGAGCGGTGAAATTAAAAGATTTGCCGCCGATGCGGTGGTATTGGCCACCGGTGGCTACTCAAGGGTATTTAGACTCTCAACATTGGCCATAGGCTGCAATGGTAGTGCAATATGGAAAGCGCATAAAAAAGGAGCCTACTTTGCTGCCCCTAGCTTTACACAAATACATCCTACAGCCCTGCCTCAATCAAGTCAATCTCAGTCGAAGCTTACATTAATGTCAGAATCGCTACGTAACGACGGTAGAATTTGGGTACCTACAGCTGAGGATGACCAAAGAGCGGCGAACGAAATACCAGAGGATGAGCGCAACTACTATCTAGAACGACGTTATCCGAGCTTCGGCAATCTGGCGCCTAGAGACATTGCTTCAAGAGCTGCTAAAGAACGAATCGATGCCGGTTATGGCATAGGGAGGCTTAAAAATGCCGTTTACCTTGACTTTAAGCACGCTATCGAGCGGCTAGGGCTAGACACTATAATAGAGCGCTATGGTAATCTTTTTAAGATGTATAAAAAGATAACTGGGATAGATGCCTACAAAACACCGATGCTGATATCTCCGGCAGCACATTTCTCCATGGGAGGCTTATGGGTTGATTATGAATTAATGACTACCATACCTGGCTTATATGCCATCGGGGAATGTAATTTCTCGGATCATGGAGCAAACCGCCTTGGAGCAAACTCATTGCTCCAAGCAAGTGTCGATGGCTACTTCATCCTACCCAATACAATTAATAACTACCTAGTATCCAGGATTAAGGAAGAACATATCACTATCGATCATCCTGAATTTGATCGAGTGGAAAAAGAAACCATTGCAAGCGTAGACAAAGTATTGGCTGTGCAAGGTAGCAAGACTGTGGATCATTTTCACCGTGCATTAGGTATGATCATGTGGAAGGAATGTGCCATGAGTAGAAACAAACTTGGTTTAGAGAAGGCACTGCATGAAATTAAAGAAATAAAAACTGCTTTTTGGAAGGATGTGAAGGTGACAGGAAGCGCCGAAGAGCTAAATACCGAGCTGGAAAAGGCCTTGAGAATAGCAGATTTTATAGAACTAGCCCAACTCATGTGTACTGATGCGTTGGAGCGCCAAGAGTCGTGCGGAGCGCATTTTAGAGAAGAATATCAAACAAAAGAAGGGGAGGCTGTGCGCGTAGATGAAAAATACAGCTTTGTTTCAGCATGGGAATATGCCGATGGCGATTTTAAGCTGCACAAAGAGGCGCTGGAGTTTGAGTTTATTAAACCGACAGTAAGAAGCTATAAATAACACATAATCAGCTACTAGTAGATCGATATCGAATTAAAAAATTAAGTATATGAAAGTGATTTTCCAAATTTGGCGACAAGACAGCTCGCAAGCCAAGGGGGCTTTTAGAGACTATGAGGTAGATGGCCTTTCTGAGGACATGTCGTTTTTAGAAGCTTTAGACCACCTAAATGAGCAACTGGTTTTGAAAGATGAAAAGGTGATTGCATATGAATACGACTGCAGAGAGGGTATTTGCGGCCAATGTGGCCTATTTATCAACGGACGTGCGCATGGTCCACAAGATAATACAACTACATGCCAGCTTCATTTGAGAAGCTTTAAGAATGGCGATGTCATCGTGGTAGAGCCCTGGAGGGCAAAAGCCTTTCCTGTCATAAAAGATTTAATTGTCGACCGCTCTGCGCTGGATCGCATAATAGAACAAGGAGCATACATAAGCGCTAAGACAGGAACGGCTCCTGAAGCAAACGCCCTACTCATCAGCAAGGAAATGGCAGAGAAGGCAATGGATGTAGCATCCTGTATCGGTTGTGGTGCCTGCGTAGCGACTTGTAAAAATGCTTCAGCAGCACTCTTTACAGCTGCTAAGATTAACCATCTCAACTCATTACCTCAAGGGGCGCCTGAAGCGCATCGCCGCGTGGTAGATATGGTAAAGCAGATGGAGCAAGAAGGATTCGGTCACTGCACTTTTACAGGCGCATGTGAGGTGGAATGCCCCGAAGGCATTTCCATCACCAATATCGCTGAAATGAATGCAAGACTTATAAAAGCTAAGCTACTTGGCTAATTGGCTATACAACAGGAGTTTAATTCCTATTTAAAATGCAGCGCTACTACTCAGAAGATACAAAATGGCTAATGACCCGTTGTTGGTGTTATCACCAACAACCTTTTGAACGTCTTAAAAAATTAGTTCTAGAGTCAGATTGAATATATTGCCTACTTCGTTGTCTCTAATATCAATAAAACGGAAAGTAACAAAACAAAATACTATATCAGACAGTCCTCTTAGGGTGACTAAACGAACCCAAATAAGCAACTATCAAAAGATCGAAAAAGCAGATGACTTAGATAAAATCGTTGTGGACAAAAGAGAGGGT
>JBKEFO010000109.1:0-9802 GCA_046709585.1 Marivirga sp. | reverse complement strand
CACATAATCGCTTCTACCGCTTAGTACTAAAGCAGCATAAACAGGATTAGTGTTCGGTGCTGAGCTTTGATAAGTTAAAGCAGCATTATCTCCATTGCTAAGAATTAAACCACCAGCAATTGCAGCATTCACTACACTAACTGACTTAGTTGGGTTAGCATCAGCTAAACGCATACCTAATCTAAGCTTGACAGAATTAGCAAACATAGACCATGAACTCATATTACCATTGTAAAGTACATCCTGTCCGCCAACGAATCCTGACTCAGAAGCATCAATAGCACTTAGTGCACCATCCATCATAGACAATACATTATCATAAACTGAACTTGCATCGTCGTAAGCAGGCGTGATGTTATCTGAATCTAAAGCTTCTGTAAAAGGAACATTACCAAATACATCAACCAATACCGCATAATTGTAGGCCATTAGTATATCAATTACTGCCACTTGATTATTCAATCTAGCAACATTTGTTGATGGAGTTGGAGCAACCAACTCTAAACTAATTAACCTTCTAGCTTCTTTTAAATCAGCTAAAACGTCTCTATAAATATTAGTCCAAATGCCAGCAGGAATATTTCTGCTGGTGAGGTTATACTGTGATTCCTCTGGATAAGTAGTTTGAGACCAATACTGTCCATACAATTTGAATGGATTAGCATTTACACTAGGTGTCACCATATTATTAAATGTTTCCACCAACCCTCTTGTGAATAATGAAGAAGGATCAACCGCTGCTGGGTTAATTTTATCTGTATTCAAGTCATCCAATCTATCATCACATCCGTAGAATCCGATGGTTAGAAGAATGAGAAATAATATCTTTTTCATACTGTATCTATTTTAATGATTAAAATGTAATGTCTAGCTTGAAACCTGTAGTTCTAACTGTAGGATAAGAACCTACTAAGAAACCTTGAGCAGGACCAGAACCTAAACCAGACTCAGGATCTGCATAGGGAACATTTTTATGAATGATCCATAAGTTTCTTCCTACAAATGATATGTTTACGCTTCTAGCAAAGCTTTCAACCATACTCTTTGGTAAAGAATAAGTTAAAGAAGCTTCTCTTAATCTAACAGAAGACGCATCATAAACAGTCATTTGGTTAGGCTGTCTACTTGAGTTACCCCAGTAGAATGCACCACCATAATTATTAGCTCTTGCATATGTAGTGTTAGGCTCGCCACTTTCAGTAACACCTTCATAAAGGAATCCACCACCATCAGCAACAGGCTCACGTACATTTACACCATTTGCATTTAAAGCAGCTGTCTCAGGATATAATCCTGTACCTCTACCGTAGTGCATATCTAGAGAATAAACATCACCACCTTTTTGCACATCAACTAAAAAGTTTAATGAAAATCCTTTGTAGGTCAATGTATTATTTACACCTAATAACCAATCTGGATTAGGATCGCCAATGATCTGATCTGCCACAGCAACTGGGTAACCACTACCGTTGATCACTATTTGACCGTCGATATAATCATAACCAGTACCTTTTAGCACACCAAATGGCTCACCAACTGTCGCATTAGACGTTACACCTGACTGATAAGAACCAAATACATAGTTTTCAGTATCACCAATCAAACTTAATACTTCACTAGTGTTTTTGGTGAAGTTAGCTGTCATGTTGTAAGTAAAGTCAGAATTCTTTACGATGTCGCCACCTAATACGATCTCGAAACCTTTGTTCTGGATAGAACCAGCATTCAAGTAAGTAGAACCATATCCTGTAGCTTTAGACAACTGAACGCTTAACAACTGGTTAGAAGTCTCTCTGTTATAATAAGCTACATCAACATTTAGTCTTCTGTTTAAACCAGTAAACTGTAAACCTAACTCATATTCTTCCGTGATCTCTGGAAGTAAGTTTCTGTTGTTCTTGGTAGTTGGCAAAGTAGTTTGAATAGCAGAACCGAAGTTATCGTTTCTAAAGTAAATATCTTTTACTCTTAATGGATCAGCATCATTACCCACTGTACCATAACTAGCTCTAAATTTACCAAAATCCATCCAGTCAACATCTACTAATTCAGAGAATACAAAACCTAAACCCAAAGAGTAGTAATCATACTGATTGTTATCTAATGGCAAAGAAGAAGAAACATCCGTTCTATAGTTACCATCTAAATATAAGAAATCACCATAGCCTATGTTGATGTTACCGAAGTAACCATAAACTTCTCTTTCGATAGTTCTCTCAAATGGGAAAGGGTTAGTATTAACTGAGTTTCCTAAAGCATATAAGCCAGGAACAGCTAAACCACCACTAGTAGACTTCTGCGAAGAACTGTATTTTTCTTTTCTTAGGTTAAAACCTACTAAACCAGCGATAGAGATATCGGAACTAACATCTTTTGTACCAGATAATACACCATTGTAGTTGTACTCAGCACTTGTGATGTCTGTTCTTTGATATCCTGAAGACTCAGAGTTTCTTTGTACACCAAATGAAGTTGGTACAGAACCATTAGCTCTTCTTTCTTCTCTTTGTTCAAAATAAGTATCAATTGAAGCTCTACCGGAGAAATTCAACCAATCGGTAATTTTATAATTTACACCAACTTTAGATAAAATTCTATCTCTCGTATCAGAGTTGAAGTTTTCATATCTAGTCCAATAAGGATTATCCCAATAAATTGGAACTGTAGGATCAGCAATTGGATTTGCTGCATTCCAAGTATAGTTTTTACCTGTCTCATTGTAAATAGCCTCTTGCTCTTTCACATCAACATTCACCTGCCACCACTGTCTAAACTGTGACATTAAGTTATCAGAATAACCTGTTGAGTAACGACCAACAACATCTTGTCTGTTGTACTGAAACAAAACGTCTGTAGATAATCTGTCAGACAATTTAGTTGAACCAGTGAAGTTGATAGTATTTTTAGTTATTGAACTATTTGGCATGATACCTTTTTCGTCCACATTGGAATAACTTAATCTGAAAGAATTATCTTCATCTCCACCAGAAAGTGCTATGGAGTTGTTCCAAGAAGTTTGTGTTTCAAAAAACTCTGCTGGGCCATTAGCTGCAGCTTCCCATGGCTTCGTTCTTCCAAAGTTCGGAGACTCAGGAACAAAAGCATCCCAATGGTATACAGGGCTGCCATCAAAAGCACCACCAAAAGATCCATCCTCTGTAGTTGGAACAAAGAAATCATCTGTTCCATCTCCGTTCACATCATAATCTTCAAAATAACCAGTACTACCATAATAAGCACCATAACCAGCACCATATTTATCTTGGTATTCAGCAAAAGTACTTCTATCAATAGTACCAACAGTTAAGCCAGTACTAATGTTAATACCTAGCCCTTTTACGTTGTTACCTTTTTTAGTAGTTATTAAGATTACACCATTTTGACCTCTAGAACCATATAAGGCAGTTGCAGCAGCACCCTTAAGAACTGACATTGAAGCAATATCTTCTGGGTTAATATCTGCAGCAGGGTTACCGTAATCATAACCATAACCACCACCTTGCTGTGCAGCAGAGTTGTTAGTTTCATTACTTACAGGAACACCATCAATAACAAATAAAGGTTGGTTATTAGAGAAAGATGAATTACCTCTAATAGTGATGTTTGTTGAACCACCCATAGTGTTGTTCTGACGAACACTTACACCAGCTACTTTACCAGACAATGAGTTAATAAAGTTAGTTTCCTTCACTCTACTTACAGCCTCGGCATCTAGTGTTTGCTGAGAGTATCCTAAAGAAGCTTTATCTCTAGAGATGTTCATAGCTGTTACAACAACTTCAGAAAGTTGCTTAACATCAGTAGCAAGATCAACGTCAACGACAGATCTAGCCCCAACTTTCACTTCCTTCTTTTCCATACCTATAAAAGTATATACTAATACTGTCTCGTTTGAAGGGACAGAAATTTTGTAATTACCATTAAGGTCGGTATTAGCACCATTATTAGTGCCTTTAATCAAAACATTCACACCTGGTAGTGCTTCTCCTGTACTGGCGTCAGTAACAGTTCCGCTTACGGTGCGATCCTGGGCCCATGCATGTAGCACGAACACCAACATGAAACATGTTAGTAGAATCTTCTTCATATTCTTTAGTTTAGGTTTAAAAAAATTAGTTATTACCAAATCTACTAAAGAAATGACCCATAAAAAAAGTTAATGGTATTTATTTACATTTTTAATACATATAAAAACACAGCTAAATCAAGTATTTTCATCGATGAATGCAATATTTAATTACATTAATCTTTTTCAAATACAAATCCTGTTTGGTTGTTATCATTGACGTAAATCACCCTAGTACCTATAATATACATGAAATGACTTTTCTCTATATAAACGGGAATACCTTCTAAAGAAAACTCTTTATCAGTAGCCTTCTTGTGATCGAACCCCAACATATAGTTCATAGCTGCCACACTGCATCCTCCCCCACCCCTGACACCAATCCTTAGGCCGTAGCCTGCTGGAATATTTTTACTTTCCATTATATTTTTTACTTCTCTTAATGCTTCAGGTGTAATATCTACTGGTAACTCCATTCTATTTTGTTTTTGCTAGCTACAAGGTATACTTAATGTAAAAGTAATTGTTTACGAATTTGAATTATTTAAGCTTGAAGAAAATAACTAGTTTTACTTTTCAATAGTTAAAAAATACATGGAACCTATATACGACCTCTTAAAAACAATAATACCAGCTGCAATAGTATTGTACGCTATGTTTCTGGTGATAAAGATATTTCTGCAGAAACAAAATGAAGAGAAATTAATCTTATTAAAGACTAAAAATAAAGAGATCACCTTACCCTTAAGACTGCAAGCATATGAGCGCATGTGTCTGTTCTTAGAGAGAATAAGTCCCGATCAATTAATTAGCAGAGTACAACAACCAGATCAAAATGTGGCTGAACTGCAGTTACTTCTGTTAAGAGAGATAAGAGAAGAGTTTAACCATAACCTGTCACAACAGGTGTATATGAGCATCGAGGCATGGAACACCATTAAGTCTGCTAAAGAAGAAACCACTATGCTAATTAATCAGGCTGCAAATCCCTTAGATAATGAAGAGCGAGGTCTGGTCTTAGCAAAGAGCATTTATGAGATATATGCTAATAAAAATGCCGACAGTATACGGTACAGCTTAGAATTTCTTAAAACAGAAATTCAAAATGAGTTTTAATTTATAGTAACAGAGAAGGCTATAAAGGGAAGACCGAAGACTGGTAAAAATGCACTGATTTGTCGATTGGTGAAGTAACCCAGGTCCAAAGAAAAATTTTGTCTGTGTAGTCGTGCTGCTACTATACTTAGATATGTTTGCGACTCGCTTTCTAAGGTGGCTTGAGGAACAATAAAGTTTTCTGTGATGATAGACAAATATTGACTGACAGCAATTTTTGCTGCTATCGAGTATAAAAAACCAGTGCTGCCTAAGTCTGAAAGCCTTCCATAGTAAGCGGTAGCCGTAAAATTTGCTGTAGGCAGTCCTACAGTAATACCTCCATTCAATAACAAAGCAGTCTCTGCAGCAGGATATGTTGCATTTACTATACCCAAGGCATCGATTCCGACTTTTAAACGTAATAAGTTATTAACCTTGTAGCTGTATTTCGTATTTAAATAGATTGAAAAAGAGCCTACTAAGAGCGCCGAGAAGATACTTCCTATACCAACAGAAAAACTATTTGTTAGCCCATACTGGAAAGTCGTTGGGTTATTTCTTAAGAGCCAATGACCCTTATGCAGATTGAAACCTGAAGTTGTTAATATATACTGCCCATTATTTTGATAAGTGGCAATTCCGATTGCTATGGAACTGACGGTATCTACCTTCTTTACATACCTTTCCCCTTCAAGTAGGACCGGCATTGTCTCCCGCTTTTTTATCTTCTCGTTAGAATTCGTCAGGTGCGTTGAAATATCAAAAAGTCCTGTCTTTAAAAATATATTATCTTGGCTAACCGTCGAACCCTGCAAAACTTCTCCCGTTTCTAAATGCACAAGTTTACGGCCATATGACTCAGTGCTCCCGCTTAACCCAGCAGTAGTTTGAGAATAGCCAAAGGTCGTCAGAAAAAGAAAAAAGATACTGATTTGCAAATATTTCATTTTGAGTAAGTAGACCCTACAATTAGAAATTTAGTTGGTATCTTTTTTAAAAAACACATAATAAGCGTTATTTTTAGAAAAAATTAAAATGGAAAAAAGAAGTATTAGCAGTCAAATTAAAACAAACAATTTCAGAGTAATAGTAGGCGTCATTTCCTTCCTTTTAATTTGGGCCCTCTTCCTGTATAAAGAATTACTATCTGGATTGTACCTGTATTTACTGATTGGGTTCTCTATCATCACGCTTTTTATGTATATTATTATTCCATTAATCAAAAACAGAAACTTGAAGAAGGATTTGAATGAGTAAACGACTCTCTTATAAAAATGCGCTAAAAAGAGCATCAAAGATACTAAGGGACAAACAATTAAGTTTGCGATTGGTAGACAACGCTAAAGATATTTTACAGTCCAAGGTTAAAGTATCCGAGAAGGTACGGTCTGCCAAAAAAGTTTTCTCAGATTATATCAGACTTTTCAAGTACTACGTAAACGGAAGGTATAGAGATATTTCATGGAAGAGTATGCTATACATCACCGCCATACTAATCTATTTTGTAACCCCAACGGATGTTATTCCAGATTTTTTACCTGTAACGGGCTTTCTTGATGATGCTACTTTAGCTCTTTGGCTACATCAGCATATGACATCCGAAATGGAAAAATTCTTAGAATGGGAAACTAATCAAAACTTTCAAAATAAAATTGAAAATGCCAATAATGAATAAGACAGCCTGTATTTTAGGAGCCAGCGGATTAGTTGGTGGCCATTTATTAGATCTATTAGCTGAGCAAGATGCTTACGCTCATATTAAAGTTATTAACCGTAGAAGCTTAGGTATTTCTGACGCCAAGATAGAAGAAATAATTATCGAAGATTTTGATAAATTAGATGAATATGTAGCGCAACTGAAGGCGGATGATTATTACTGTTGTTTGGGTACAACCATAAAAAAGGCAGGATCAAAAGAAGCTTTTAAAAAAGTAGACTTTGACTACGTGGTAAATATTGCTGCCGTAGCGAAAGAAAATGATGCCCATACTTTCTCTGTAGTCTCGGCTATGGGGGCAAAAGCAGGCTCCATGATCTTTTACAATAGCGTGAAGGGAGAAATGGAAGATGCTGTAATAGCTCTAAAAAATACGAGGACATTCATATTGAGACCTTCACTAATAGCTGGAGAAAGAAAAGAGCAAAGAGCAGGTGAAGATAGTGCACAGTGGGTCTTCAAAAAGCTTAATTTTTTATTCCAAGGCCCGCTTAAAAAATATGGTGCAGTAGAGGCCAAACAGATTGCTTACACCATGGTTAAAAATGCTTTGGATAATGAATCCTCAATTCAAATTATTGAATCTGATAAAATTCAGGAAACAGCGTGATTGCCGTTATACAAAGAGTGAAAAATGCGGCAGTGAGTATTGCTGAAGAAACAAAGTCTGAAATTGCTGTTGGGCTCTTGGTGCTGCTTGGCATTGAAGAAGCTGACAACAAGGAGGACATTGAGTGGTTAAGTAGGAAAATAGTAAATATGCGTATTTTCAATGATGCTGAAGGTGTCATGAATAAAAGTTTGGTTGAGATTGCAGGTGACCTGCTCTTAGTAAGTCAATTTACACTGCATGCAAGCATAAAAAAAGGAAATAGACCCTCCTATATTAAAGCAGCAAAGCCAGATGTGGCCATTCCAATGTATGAGCAAATGATTGAAACCCTTCAGTCTGAACTAGGCAAAAATATTAGCACTGGTGAGTTTGGCGCTGACATGCAAATTAGCCTATTGAATGATGGTCCAGTCACCATTATTGTGGACACTAAAGACAAAAAATAAGGTCATCGTTTATTTTCGCTTGAGCAGCAATGGCAGCAAGAATAAGTCTGTTATTAGTGCCGAAACTAAGGAAAGCGTTAAAAAAAACCCTAAGTAGAAGGTTGTAGCAAAATCACTAAAGGTAAATAAGGAAAAACCTACTACAATAACGATTGTGGTCACCAGAATAGAAAATCCCGTTCTACGCATGGTACGTATTAATGGCCAAACCTTTCCTTTCGAGTTCACTTGCTGATATGCCCCAATAAAATGAATAGTGTCATCAACAGCAATACCGAATGCCACTACAAAAATAATCGCCGATGTTAACTTAATTGGCACCTCCATGAAACCCATAACACCTGCTGTAAGAAGCAAGGGTATCAAATTAGGAATCACACTTATTAGAAGCATCTTAAGAGATTTAAAGTAAACCATCAAGATAACTGCGATCAACAAAGCCGCTATGAGTAAGCCCTTCAGTAAATTATACGACACCCTTTCATTACTCTTATCAATCAAATAGGTGGTACCAGTAAGCTGATGCGAAAGAATAGCTGAGTCTACATGCTCTTTCATAAACGCCTCCAAACGCCTGTTTTTCTCTCCTGACAGATATGCTCCCCAGTCAGGAATAAAGGCCAACACTCTAGCGTAGGTGTTGGTGCTATCAATTATTGCCGCTGCATTTATAAAGCTGTTGAGTTTCTGAGCTGTTTTTACAGCACTGGTCAATGCTTTATCTGTTTTTGGAAATTGATACGACGCTGTCAGGCCACCTTGATTCACCTGATTGGCATACTTAATTAATTCTATTGGAGATAGCATCCTTCCATAACCTAATGAGTCCTGGATATAAGCATGGACTTTATTCAGTTCCCGTAGCCAATTGCTATCCCAAATTTCACGCTTAGAGTCAGTACACCATACGGCTAATTCCCAAGGTTTAGAACCACCAAAGTGATCATCTACTAGTTCAAAGCTTTTTCGCACAGGGTCATCTTCTGGCAGGTCTTTTAATAAGTAAGCATCCGACTTTAATTGCGTCATGCCAATGGAGGCTATGCCGCAAACTAAAATGGCACTAATAATAATTTGAACTCTGTTTTTTAAAACAAAACAGACGAATGCTTTAACAGGTAATTGCCAGGTTTTACCCTTTTTTCGCCTCGTCAGTAGCAGTGGGCCAAATATAAAATTAACCAAGAAGGCAATCATAATAGCTACTGCTGCCAGCATACCCAACTCTCTGATAGGTTGCGAGGGTATCAAATAAAGACTTAAAAATCCAATTGCAGTGGTAACAGAAGTTAGCAAGGTGGGTGCAAAGATTTTATTAACTGCCGAATATAAGTATTTATGCCAACTGCTAGCCGCCTCCCCTTGTCTGAAGGCGTTGGTCAGATGTATGGCATCAGAAGTAGATACGAACAACACAATAGTAGGTAGGAGGATACTTAAGATACTTAGCGAAATCTGTAAATAAGCGATAAGTCCTAAACTGATAACTAAGCTGGATACACTAATTAGATAGGGAATTAGCATCAAGCGGAATGAGCGATAGATACCCCACAGAATAAATGCTGACACGAGCAATGCTAAGATGGTGAAAAACACGAAGTCATTTCCTATGTTTGATATGAAGGCCTTCTGAGCGGTAAGCCTACCCACCAAAGTATATGAACTTAGACTTGACTGCTGTAAACTTTGCTGTAATTTACCATAAAAATCTTGTTCACTTTCCTCCTCCAGAAAATGTTGATGTTGAATAGCCACAAGCATAGCGCCTTTTTCAAAGCTAAAATATTGCTTGTATAGTGGATGATTGCGGACCCTTACGCTGTCCGCCAATAGCCGGCGTTTATCATCTATGTGAATTAGCG
>JBKEFO010000108.1:0-9827 GCA_046709585.1 Marivirga sp. | reverse complement strand
TTTTTTTATGTCTAATCTTTTATAATTCCAAAAGTTATTTAAATATAAGACAAGCATACATTCTTAGGTTCCGTAAAGAATCTTAGTACTTCAACACCCCCTTCCCTTCCAAGCCCACTATTTTTCACCCCTCCAAAAGGTGTTCGTAAATCTCTATTCATCCAAGTATTTATCCAAACAATTCCTGTATCCAATTCACAAGCAATCGCGTGTGCCTTACTAACACTTTCTGTCCACAAGGTAGCCGCTAAACCATAATCTGAGTTATTCGCTAGTTTAATAGCTTCCTCTACAGTGGTGAACTTTTGTAAACATACTACCGGACCAAATACCTCCTCTTGATTAATCTCACATTCATTGCCTAAACCTTCCAGCACATGCGGCCTCATGTAATATCCATCGGCAGGCATTTCCACTGCCTCGTCACCACAAAGTAACTTACCACCTTCCGCAATGGCTCTCTGAATATAATTATTAACTTTATGAAGATGGTTTGCAGAAATCAATGCTCCCATATCTGTTCCTTCAAGCGAGGGGTCTCCTACTTTTAAGGCTTTTACTTTACTTACAAATAAGCGCTTAAAAGCATCATAAATTTCATCTTGAATTAATAACCTAGACGCACACAAACATATTTCACCTTGGTTAGTAAATGATGCTTTAGTAAGCCTATCAACAGTTTTCTCCAAGTCACAATCTGCTAATACAATCGCAGGATTCTTGCCACCTAATTCCAAAGATACCTTTCTCAATAAAGGAGCTGAAATGGTAGCAATTCTTTTACCAGTGGCTGTGCCTCCCGTGAAAGAAATCGCCTTCACAAATGGAGAGGCTACAATTGGTTCACCTATTCTTGCACCTCTCCCGTGGAGAATATTCAGTACTCCTTTAGGTAGACCCACTTCTATACAAATTTTACTTAGTAAAAAGGCTGTGTAGGGAGTCAATTCAGACGGCTTAGCTATGACGCAGTTACCACTAGCCAATGCAGGAGCAATTTTCCAAGTAAATAAGTACAATGGTAAGTTCCACGGAGAAATACATGCTACAGTACCCAATGGCTGTCTTAAAGTATAATTAATGCTCTCATTAGTATTGAATGACTCTGAACCAAATTGAGTTATAGCATGAGCGAAAAATTTAAAATTCTCAGCTGCTCTTGGAATATCTACAGCCCTAGCCAATGAAAGTGGTTTTCCAGTATCTGTAGACTCCGCCACAGCCAAATGCTCTAGCTTATCCTTAATTTTATCGGAGATGAGTATTAAGTAGTCTGCTCTCTTTGCATTACTTAGACCTTTCCAACCAGAAAAAGCATCGTTGGCCGCTTTTAATGCTTGGTCAAAATCTTCTTTACCAGAATCAGGCACTAAGCTAAACACTTCTGCTGTAGCAGGATTGATATTATCTAAGTACTGTTTACTGAAAGGCTCTAATAGGTCACCATTTATATAATTATATATTTTCTCCATGATACATTTATAAACAGCCAAGCCTGCCACCGTCGACAGGTAAATTAACTCCATTGATATAGGCAGCTCTTTCAGAAGCCAAAAACAAAACAGCATCCGCTACTTCGTCAGGCTCTGCAAACCTATTGGCAGGTATTGCCTTTTGCATTAATGCTGCCTCCTCTTCTAAAGACCGACCGCTCTGCAAACTCCTATTTTGTAGTATACTTTCAAGTCTTCCTGTTAGTGTCGCCCCTGGTAAGACATTATTAACAGTAATATTATATTCTCCTAGCTCATTGGCTAGCGTCTTTGCCCAATTTGCAACAGCACCTCTGATAGTATTTGATACGCCAAGGTTACTGAGCGGCTGCTTTACAGAGGTGGAAATGATATTAATGATTCTACCAAAACCAGCTTCCCTCATCGAGGGCAAAGTCGCTTTAACCAAATATTGGTTACAAATAAGATGCTGCTGAAATGCTTTCAAATAATCATCTGTTAGGGCCTCGCTGGCCTTTCCTCCTGCCGGTCCGCCAGTATTATTAATGAGGATGTGGACGGTCTTGCCCACTATCCCCTTGCGAATCTGCTCATTTAGCTCCTCTGGACGACTGAAGTCTGCAATAATATAAGTATGTTGCTGACCGTGATCTGTCTTTAATTTTCTAATCGTCTTTTTTAACTTTTCCTCATCACGGGCTACCAAAATCACCTCAGCACCCTCTTTACTTAACCCAATGGCAATCGCTTCTCCTATCCCTGCAGTGCTACCGCACACTATCGCCCTTTTTTTACCTATTTTTAAGTCCATAATATGTTGAATAGTGCCAATTATTTAGTTTATTCTTCCTTTAAAAGAAGTCTTAATTTCACTAAATTTATAAGATAAACAAAATGCAGGAAGGAGAAGCCTTCTGTACATCACTACCAAATACAAGGAAATATGGCTGTAGGCAAACCTTTCAATTTAAATAAGTGGTTAGAAGAAAACAGAGCCTTACTAAAGCCACCTGTAGGTAATAAAAACCTCTATACGGAATCTGATGACTATATTGTGATGGTTGTTGCAGGACCCAATGCCCGAAAAGATTACCACTATAATGAAACTGAAGAGCTGTTTTACCAGCTTGAAGGAGAGATAACAGTAAAAATACAAGACGAAGGCAAAGCGGTAAGTATGGACTTAAAAGCAGGCGATATGTTTTTATGTCCTGCCAAAACACCTCATAGCCCCATTAGGAAAGCTGATTCTATTGGTTTGGTCGTGGAGCGAAAAAGAAAAGGAACGGATTACAAAGATGGTCTGATGTGGTTCTGTGATAATTGTAACCATAAGCTTCATGAAACATTTTTTCCCTTAAATGACATTGAAAAGGACTTTACACCCCGTTTTAAAGACTTTTATGGCTCCGAGGAGAAAAGAAGTTGTTCAAATTGTGGTGAGGTAATGGAAACAGATCCTCGCTTTGTATAAAATAGCTAAAAATGTCTGAAAGACTTATTAAAATAGATATACACACACATATTCTTCCCAAGAATTGGCCTGACCTGAAAGAGCGCTATGGTTATGGCGGATTTATTAGGTTAGAACACCATAAACCTTGTTGTGCCAGAATGATGATGGATGATAAGTTTTTCAGAGAGGTAGAAGATAACTGCTGGGACCCCAAAACGCGCATGCATGAGTGCAACCATCACGGTGTAGACGTACAGGTACTTTCAACAGTCCCTGTAATGTTCAGCTACTGGGCAAAGCCACAGCATAGCTTGGATTTATCGATGATCTTAAATGATCATATTGCCGGCATTGTTCATAAATACCCCGATAGATTTATTGGGTTGGGCACCCTACCTATGCAAGCCCCAGATCTCGCCATCAAAGAATTAGAACGTTGCGTTAATGATTTAGGGCTTGCTGGAATACAAATAGGTTCCCATATTAACGAATGGAACCTAGAAGCACCTGAAGTTTTTGCTGTATTAGAGGCTGCAGAATCGTTAGGCGCCGCAGTTTTCGTACACCCCTGGGATATGATGGGTAAAGATCAGATGCAAAAGTATTGGCTACCCTGGCTTGTGGGTATGCCAGCAGAAACCTCTCGCGCTATCTGTTCTATGATATTTGGCGGAGTATTTGAAAAACTCCCTAAACTGAAAGTCGCCTTTGCACATGGTGGAGGATCTTTTCCCTCAACAATTGGCCGTGTGGGACATGGTTTCGATGTAAGACCCGACCTATGCGCCATTGATAACCCTCATCACCCTTCAAAATACATTGGCCAATTTTATATTGACTCTCTTGTTCATGATCCTCGCGCATTACAATTTATAACAGAAGTAATGGGTGAAGACAGAATAATGTTAGGATCTGATTATCCATTTCCCTTAGGCGAACTTAGTCCTGGGAAATTAATTACAGAAAGTAATTTTAATGAGAGCGTGAAAAAGAAGCTATTGAGTGGCAATGCCCTGGAATGGCTCGGTGTTAACAAATCAGCCTATGCAGGCAATCATTAATCGCCAACTTAAAAGTCCTTTAGGCGACTTGAAGCTCAGCTTCAAAGACTCGCTCCTGGTAGGTATAGCATTTACCGACCCACTATTTATTGAAGAAAATCAGAAGACGCCCTATATCCAGAAAGCCATTGATCAACTAATTAGGTATTTCTCTGGTAACCTTAAAACACTTACCATCCCGTATCAGTTAAGTGGTACACCTTTTCAGAACGAGGTATGGAATAAACTGCTAGATATTCCATATGGAAAAACCATCAGCTACGGTAAATTATCAACTGAATTGGGTGACGTAAAAAAAGTAAGGGCAGTCACCAATGCGATAGCACGAAATCCGCTTCCCATAATCATTCCCTGCCATAGGGTAATTGGCAAGAATGGAAACCTAGCTGGATATTTAGGAGGCCTCCTTAAAAAGGAATACCTGCTAAGGCTAGAGGATGAATCACAATTACGTCTATTTTAAATCTTTATATAGTTTAAGTATGAAAAATACCTTTGAGAATTCATTAGCATATGCACAGAAAATGGATCACAATGATCCGCTAAAAGCCTTCAGAAATGAGTTTCATATACCTATTATCGACGGACAACAAGTAATATATTACACTGGAAACTCTTTAGGATTACAGCCAAAAAGGACTAGAAGCTATATTGAAAAGGAATTAAAAGATTGGGAGCTTTTCGGTGTTGAAGGTCATTTCAACAAGAACAAAGATAACATCTGGTACCATTACCATGAATACGGTAAGAAAACAATTGCGCATATCGTTGGCGCAAAGCCAATAGAGGTTGTTCCTATGAATAACCTCACGGTAAACCTGCACCTGTTAATGGTAAGCTTTTACAAGCCTACTAAAAAACGGCATAAAATAATTGTTGAAGCAGGCGCCTTTCCCTCAGATCAATATGTTTTTGAGACGCAGCTTAAATGGCATGCACAGCACGGAGATCAGCAGTTATTTGATCCTGAAGAAGCATTGGTAGAGGTAAGTCCGAGAGCTGGAGAAAACACCTTACGAACAGAGGATATCCTTCAAACTATAGCGACGCACGGCGACGAGGTGGCACTTGTATTATTCGGTGGCCTACAATATTATACCGGCCAGTTTTTCGATTTAGCATCGATCACTAAAGCAGCTCATGAAGTCGGTGCTTTGGCTGGTTTCGACCTTGCACATGCAGCAGGTAACGTGCCCTTAAAACTACACGATTGGAATGTAGACTTTGCTACGTGGTGTAGCTATAAATATATGAATTCCGGTCCTGGAAACGTCTCTGGAATATATGTTCATGAGCGATTTGCTAACCAACCCGACCTCATACGCTTTGCAGGTTGGTGGGGCCATGATGAAGAGGAAAGATTTAAAATGGAAAAAGGCTTCAAACCAATGCCTGGTGCAGATGGCTGGCAGTTAAGCAATGGCAATGTGCTCGCTACTGCAGCACACTTAGCTTCGTTATCTGTGTTTGAAGAAACTGGTATGGAGGCACTTAGAAAGAAAAGTATTCAACTTACGGGATATTTAGAGTACCTTATACTTGAGCTTAATAAATCAGAAAAAGTATTTGAACTTATTACTCCTTCAAATCCTGAAGAAAGAGGCTGTCAGTTGTCCTTATTCACCTTGAAATATGGCAAAGCATTATTTGATGAATTGATGAAAAGAGGAGTAGTAGGAGATTGGAGAGAACCCGATGTAATAAGGCTGGCACCAGTACCTTTGTATAATACATTTGAAGAGCAGTTTAGGCTTTCTGAGATACTTAAAGAATCCATACAGAAATTAAAAGGTTGAAAAAACAGGTAAAAACCATCGGTATACTAGGTGCTGGTCTTGTAGGATCGCTGTTAAGCATCTATCTTAAGCAGCGAGGCTATGACGTAACCATACTTGAAAAAAGAGGTGATTTACGTAAAAGTAAGAGCCAAGCCGGCAGGTCTATCAACCTCGCACTAAGTAGAAGAGGAATTAAGGCATTGAAAGAGGTTAGGGTGTTTGATAAAATTCAAAGTATTATGCTGCCCATGGAAGGAAGAATGATGCATGATACCTCAGGCGAATTAACTTTCCAACCATACGGAAAAGAAGGAGAGCATATCAATTCTATTTCACGCAGTATTTTAAATGAACATTTACTAGATGCAGCTGAAGAAGCAGGGGTTAAGCTGCTATTCAAGCATGAATGCGATGATATCTCTATAGATGAAACTAGCATTCACTTTAAAAATGATACCAATACAGGCTATTTAGAATTTGATTTAATATTTGGAGCAGATGGTGCCTATTCGAAGTTGAGGCAAGCTATGCTGAAAACAAATAGGTTTAACTATGAGCAGTTCTATATTGAGCATGGCTATAAGGAGTTAACCATACCCCCCACTATTAATGGAGATTATGCCATTGAGCCAAATGCATTACATATTTGGCCTAGAGGGAAATTCATGCTAATTGCCTTACCCAATTTAGATAAGAGTTTCACCTGTACCTTATTTTTTCCATTCGAGGGACAACCATCCTTTGAAAGCATAAAGAATGAGGATGACGTAGTAGATTTTTTTCAAAAGACTTTCTCTGATACCATCGGCCTAATTCCTACCTTAAAAACGGAATACCTCGCTAACCCAACATCGTCCTTAGTAACTGTAAAGTGCTATCCTTGGGTCCGAAACAATTGTGTTCTCATTGGTGATGCTGCTCATGCCATTGTGCCATTTTATGGACAAGGTATGAATGCTGGTTTTGAAGATTGCGTTGTCTTAAATCAACTTTTAGATCAGCATAGTGATGACTGGGAGCAGGTATTGACTAGCTACCAAGCCATCCGTAAAAAGGACGGTGATGCTATTACGGACTTAGCACTTCATAATTTCATAGAAATGCGAGATTTAGTAGCTGATGAAAAGTTTTTATTACAAAAAAAGATCGAAGGAAGCATTCAAGAGGCATTCCCCGATAAGTGGATCCCTTTATATTCAATGGTTACATTTAGTGACCTCCGTTATTCTGAGGCCTTAGCAATAGGAAAGAAGCAGCAAATAATAATGGATGAAGTCATGCAGCAACCAAATATATTCGAGAATTGGAAAAAATTAGATTTACAAAAAATAGTGGATAAGCTCACATCTAACCAATGATCTCGTTTATATTAAATGCTATAGACGGCTATCTCAGCAGTAGCTACGACAAAAGCAAGAACGGGTACCGACAAGAATCCGAAGCATAAATAAGCTGGCTTCTCGTCGGTATTTTATTAAATCACAGTGTCCTCAAGCCCTAATTCTTTGGTGAGGTATTCTATAGTAGCATGCTCCTCGCTAGACACACCATCAGAGGCATGGGCAAAAAGATACATCGTCTCTAACACAAACTCCTTAGAAGCATCATTCTGGTCAAAATACTCTTTTAAAGCAGCTAAGAATTTACTTTCCCACTGATCCAGACTATTTATTAAATACCTGAACTCAGACTTATAAATCAACATTAGGTTCTCTTCTTTCTCCTCTCCTAGGTCCTCAGAGGCAAATTCATTACCCAATATTTTTGCTAAGTGCTTAACAGTAGCCCACTCCTCATGGTCAACAATACCATCGCTTTGCACCACTCTCAATGCTGGAAACAGGTTCACCAAGTAAATAAATTGCTCTTTATTTAATTCAATAAAACGCACCTCAGCGTACTCATTTTGTAGGGTTTCAATCTTTGTCATCTTGTAATTGATTTTGGTTAACAATGCCCTAAATTACAGATTTTGTAGAATCAAAGGCTTGAATTTGCTCATTTTTTACAAGCTGTTTATATTGATTGTATCTTTTCATAATACTTTCAACATAATTTACTGGCTCCCTGCCTCGGCAATAACCGTAACGCACTACGGGGTCAGTATAATATTCTTCCTTTGATTTAAGCAATAAATACTTTTCAACGTTCCCATCCCATTTATTAGGACTGGCTCCGAATTTTTTCGTCAATCGCCTTGCGTCCTGAATGTGGCCAATTCCCACATTATAGGCTGCTAAAACAAATTTAAGCCTAGTAGTACTGTCTTGAATTGATTCAGAAAATGTGTTTTGTAGCCAGTTGATATAGGCGGTGCCAGCAGTTAAACTTTGATTGGGATCAGTTCTATTAGAGGCTCCAAACTCCTCAGCAGTATTTTCAACAAGCTGCATTAAACCCACTGCCCCAGCCCATGATTCAGCATTCGGGTCAAATTTACTCTCTTGATATATTAAAGAAGCTAATAGGAGCCAGTCCCAGTGTATTTCATGGGCTGCAAGCTGTATTTCACGATCATAGGGCGACAACTTATCTCCTGACACAGAGGAGAATTCACTATATGATCTATTAGCAGACCATTTAAGATTCTTAAAATATTTATTGTAGATAACATAGTAATCAGTATATTTTTGTTTTGACTCAAGCCAACCATTAATGGTTTGTTGCAGCGAGTCAGCATTTTGTCTTACTGCCCATGCGATGCGTTGTGAGAAGCTTATTGGTGTCTTTACATCGATTATAGGATAAAATGTGGCACTCAACAAAGCCACATCCTCATCAGCAACGGTGTATTCGATCTCGCCCTCAGCTACTTGTCTTATCAGCTCATCAATTTCAGAATTCATCGTATCAACTACTATATGAATATCTGCCCCTATCTCGTCCGCAAGATTATTAAGCCTAGAAATGTAAGCCGACGATTTTCTGACATGAATTTTTTTGTCCGCTAATTCAACAGGGTCTCGAATCATCTCGGCATCTATCTGATGTAATTTCATTTGACGCCAATTATCTGGTTTCTTTTGTACCAGAACCTGTCTTGCATAGTATAAAGGTTTTGTAAACCCAACGAATTTTTTACGTTCTTTTGTAATTGTTAAATTAAAGGCAACCACATCCCCCTTTCCTTCATTCAGCATTTTTAATGCCTCTGCAATATCATTTTTTATAATAATTTTAAGCTCCACTTTTAAGTAGTCCGCTAGCCACTTAAGCATATCATATTCATAACCCATAGGCCTACCCTTATAAATAAAATAGCTTGTGGCGCTGTTGTCAACAATCGCATTCAGCACCCCTCTTTCCCTAATAGCAGGCAGGTCCAAATTTACTGGGGGAATATCATAAAGGACGGATGACGTATTTGTATCATCCACCACCTCCTTGCATCCTGTAACTAGAAAGGAGAGGGTAAAAATCCACAATAGAAGTTTAGCTGTATACGTGCACATCAATATTGTTAAATTAAAAATGAATTTATTCCACTTTAATATACAAAACCACGGGCTGCTTACCTACATCAAGATTATATTTTTTCGACCAACGAGCAATTGAAAACTATTAATTTAGTTCTCTAGAATAGTTGTACCCGAGATTCTCAACAGCTCAATTTCAGCCATTTTAGCTTCATATAAAGCGTTTAAAAGCCTTCCTGCAGCCTGGACAGTATTTAATTGCGCTTCTCTTAGATCCAAAGAATTACTACGCCCCACTTTAAATCTCTCCAAAGCGAGATCAGAATTTTCCCTTGCAACCTCAACATTATTCACTTCCAAACGGATAAGCTCTAATCTATTTTGATACAAAACAAATTGCGTTTCTAGCGCTCCCAATAGCTCATTTCTTAAACTGTTGAGACTTACCTCCTGATTATACTCATTGATAACAGCATTTTGAATTCTGCGGTTTTTATTAAACCCATCAAATATCCTCCATGATGCTGTTAGGCCGTAATTTAGCGAGGTGGTATTTGTTGTCCTTAGAAAGCCTACTGGATTGGTAGAACCTCCTATGCCAGTATTTGCCTGCAATGCTATTGTTGGAAGTAGTTCTGTTTCAATTTCTCTCTTTTCTCTAC
>JBKEFO010000107.1:0-9965 GCA_046709585.1 Marivirga sp. | reverse complement strand
CATGCGGGAATTCGTTTTGTATATAAATTAACATTTCCTCTCTAATAGCGCATCTTAAGTCCCATGCTCTGGGAGCTGATCTGGCAGACATAAGCAGACGAACAGTTATGGTTCTTTCACTGCTTTCTGTTATCTGTAAGACTTTAGTTTGTCGATCCCATAAATCATTTGATTCTAATATGGACTCGAATTTTTCTCTGATTGCTGGAATAGGTATCGAGTAATCCATGTATAGGAAAACTGATCCCATAATATCCGAGCTATTTCTAGTCCAATTCTGATAAGTTTGTTCAGTAAAGTAGGTAATGGGAAGAATCATTCTTCTCTTATCCCATATTTTTACTACCACATAGGTAAGGTTTATTTCTTCTATCCAGCCCCATTCTCCCTCAACCACAACATTATCATCTATTTTGATTGGTTGGGTAAAAGCGATCTGTATTCCTGCAAGTAAATTGCCAATAGTTTTCTGCGCAGCAAGACCAAGAATAACACCAGCTACTCCTGCAGAAGTTAAGATCGTGGCGCCATATTTTCTTACGCCTTCAAACTGTAATAAAATTACGCATATGGCCATCAAAATAATAGCGAACATAGCCATCTTCCTTAAGAAAAAAATCTGAGTAATTACCTGTCTCTCACGTATATTGTCTTCTTTTGAAATATCGAATTTCAAGAATAGTACATCTTGAATAAAAAATATTAGCCGGACACTTACAACAGTAATCGAAGCTATAATTAGGGAATTTAAAATAGGCCTTATTACATCAATCCAATCTTCAGCTATACCAGTCTTTCTTAGGAAGGCATGCATAAATAAGAGGGGTAAAAACATAAATACACTGCTGCTAAGGCGGGTTTTTAACTTCTGAATTGTTATGCGGTTACTTTTTTTACTGGCATAAGTTAAAACTCCGAAGAAGATTAATCTAACAAATAAGCCTACTACTGCTGAAACAACTAACAATAGGAGGAAGAGTGCTATTGGGGAATGAATATATGATTTAATGATTTCTATCATGCTTAGATTAGTCTTTTTATAAGTGTAAGCGTGCTGCCTGCTTGGGTTTGGTAAAGATATTGCCTCGTTCGCGCAAAAGTATTTTGTATTCCTGCAGGCTTAAAAATAAACATCTTGCTTATTGAGCCTATTCGGGATTGTGTTTGTGGGTCAAGCACCTTGGGCACCTTGTTTTGTACAAAGACATATGCTCGTTGGTGTATTCTTTGGTCATCTAACATAAGCGAGGCCTCCAGATCCTTCGTTATTCCCCTGTATGTGATTTAAAAAGCCATTTGGCTGAACTGTACCGCTGCCCTGTCCGTGTAGATTTATACAAAACAAAAAGAAAGCTGTTCGGAGGATTATTTTCATTTGGCTAATTTTGACAATCAAGTACAATATAAAAAAAAAGAGCCAGCATGCTGGCCCTTTTTAATTGGGAGTCTCATTAGGAGATTTCCTTTTAGCTTTATTGAATACGTTTGATAAGCTTTTTACTGACGAGAAAAAGCTTTGTTGAATTATTCAAATGCCGCAATACCAGTAATTTCTTTGCCTAGTATTAATAAGTGAATATCATGTGTTCCTTCATATGTTAATACGGACTCTAGGTTAGCCATATGACGCATTATTGGATATTCTCCTGTAATGCCCATGCCACCATGGATCTGTCTAGCTTCACGTGCTATATTTATGGCTACCTCAACGGCATTTCTTTTGGCCAATGAAATTTGAGCAGTACTTGCTTCCCCCTCATTTAATAATTGCGCTAGTCTGTAGTTTAACAATTGAGATTTGGTGATTTCTGTTAGCATCTCAGCTAATTTTTTCTGAATTAATTGAAAAGAACCGATTGGTTTACCAAATTGATGTCTTTCTAAAGAGTACCTTCTCGCAGAATCATAACAATCCATGGCAGCACCGATAGCGCCCCAAGCAATACCGAAACGAGCAGAATCCAAGCAATTCATTGGGGCTCCGAGGCCAGACTTACCTTCTAATAGGTTTTCCTTAGGTATTTTTACATTGTCAAAAACTAATTCACCAGTAGTACTTGCTCTTAAAGACCATTTTCCATGCGTTTCTGGAGTAGTAAAACCTTCCATTCCTCTTTCGACGATCAGTCCATGTATTCTTCCCGCTTCACTTTTCGCCCAAACAACAGCAACATCTGCTTTAGGAGCATTAGAGATCCACATTTTCGCACCATTCAAGACATAATGATCACCAGCGTCTTTAAAGTTGGTAGTCATTCCGCTAGGGTTGGATCCATGGTCTGGCTCTGTTAAGCCAAAGCATCCTAACCATTCACCAGAAGCTAATTTCGGTAAAAATTTGTTCCTTTGCGCTTCATTTCCAAACTTATAGATAGGATACATCACCAAAGAACCTTGTACAGAGGCAGTAGATCGCATGCCTGAATCACCTCGTTCCACTTCTTGCATAATTAGTCCATAGGAAATATAATCGAGACCCCCGCCGCCATAAGCTTCAGGAATAGTAGGCCCAAATGCACCAACGTCTCCAAATTTTTTCACAATCTCATAAGGGAAATGTGCATTTTGAGCCCATTCTTCAATGTTTGGGCTTATTTCTTTCTTTACAAAATCTCGAACAGATTGCCTGATTAACTTATGCTCTTCAGTTAATAATCCATCTAAAGCATAAAAATCTGGCGATTCAAATTGGTCCTTTGAGGCTGTAATCATAATTTATTGGTTTATAATTTTATATTTTTGTACTCTTATATTTATTAGCGCAAATTTAAGAGGGATTTTGATTTATCCTTACGGATTACGAAGAATTGATTTTTTTAAAAGTGAAGAGAGTGGATAAAGAGCAGATACAAGATAATATCGAGAAGTTACATGAAAAATACCAAGCGATGGGGCAGGATGTTAGCGCCTATCTGGATGGTTTATTACTTTCTAATTACCTTAATTATTGGGATTATGTAAATGTCGATACCCTATTGACACTACAAAAACCACGGACAGACTTCCCTGATGAGTCTATTTTTATTATTTATCATCAGATTACGGAGTTATATTTTAAACTTAGCCTTAATGAGATAGAGCAGATTGCGGGCAATGGGAAAGATATAGCAGCTAATGGCGAAGATAAGGGCTGGAATAAAAATTTGTCGGCGCAATTTTTTCTGGAAAGAGTAGAACGTATTAATAGATATTTCGAAGCCTTAACTAAATCATTTGAGGTGATGGTTCAAGGTATGGAACCTGCACAATTTCAGCGCTTTAGAATGGCCTTATTGCCTGCCAGTGGGTTTCAGTCTGGTCAGTACCGCTTAATAGAATTTGCATCTACCCCCCTTTACAATATCTTACAAAAAGACGTGCGGGATGGCCTAGAAAAGGCACCTTTAGAAACGCAGTTTGAATCTGTATACTGGAAGAAAGGTGCTACGGAATTGCAAACAGGTAAAAAAACACTTACCCTGGAGCAATTCGAGAAAAAATATAAAGCGGAATTTATTACGTGGATAAAGCGTTTTAAAGACTGCAACATTTGGTGTAAATATAAAGAGTTGGATGCTAGTGATGTGCTGCAGCCAGAAATTAAAAAGGCATTGCGGAATTATGATTTAAATATTAACGTTTTCTGGCCCCTAGCACACTATAAGTCTGCGGTGAAATATTTGCAACAGAAAGACGGTGATGCGCCAGCAACTGGAGGCACTAATTGGCAAAAGTACTTGCCTCCAAGATTTCAGAAGAGAATCTTTTTTCCAGCCCTATGGACAGATGAGGAAAAAGAAGAGTGGGGAAAAGGTTGGGTAGTGCAGCAAACATTTACTGATAATAAATAAATGAGATATCTTTTTTTTGTTATATCCTTAATCATGCAGTTGCAACTGCTGGCACAAAGTCAGGAGGTAAGGAACTACTATGATGAAGAGCGAGAGCAAATAAAGGAGCGCTATTTCGTTAGTGATTTTGATGCTAAGTCGCTTTATGGGGCATATGAATCATACTACATTTCAGGTCAATTGAAGTCGGTCGGTGCCTATGTAGACAATGAACCTATAAGACAATGGCAATACTATTACGAAAATGGGCAGCTTAAGATGCAAGGCCATCTTAAGAATAACTCAAACCATGGCCTGTGGACCTATTATTATGAAAATGGTTCACCGAGAATGAAGGGTAATATTTACGAAGGCTTAAGACAAAAGCAGTGGACTTACTACTTCGAAACTGGAGAGATAAAAAGTGATGGAGAGTATGTAGATGATAAGAAAGATGGTATATGGAATTATTATTTTCAGGATGGAAGTCTCAAAGCGAAAGCTGTTTATAAATTAGGTGATGGTATTTATAAGGAATTCTATGGTGACGGTACTTTAAAAATGGATGGTTACATTACCGATGGAAAGAGTGATAGCCTATGGTCGAATTATTATGAGTCTGGTGCACTACAATCTCGCGGCACATATATAGAAGGTGAAAGATCTGGGCCTTGGACTTTTTTCTATGAAAATGGTAGTAAATCTAGTCTTGGTTTTTTTAAAAATAACTTAGCACATGGGAAATGGGTTTATTATTATCCAAATGGTGCTTTGCAATCTGAAGGGGCTGAGAGGGAAGGTAAAAAAGAAGGATATTGGAAGCTTTATTATGAAGATGGCATCACCAAGGGGGAAACTGTGTATGAAGCAGGGACAGGTGATTACAAAGAATTTTATGAGAACGGAAAGCTTAAGCTGAGAGGCCGCATAGTGGATGGTAATTATGAGGGGAAATGGATCTACTACTTCGAATCCGGTGAGGTGGAAGGCATGGCAGAATACCTGAATAATGAAGGAGAATATATAGGGTATTATGTTGACGGTACAGAGAAAATGAAAGGTGATGTGAGGGGGCAGGATAAAATTGGAACCTGGGAACTGTACAATGACAAGGGTCAGATAGCTGGTTATTATAAACCTGTTTATGAAAATTATGAGATGATTTTCAATAGTACTAGAGCCAATTTAGAGGAGAAGGAACAACCTAAATATAATAAGCCTGAGTATAGGTATAGGCCTAAGCGAATGTCTTATATGAAAGCCCGCAACAGTGACTTCTCTACAATTTTGGCGCAGGTTAACCCTTTTAATATGTTGTTTGGCGATTTGCAAATAGCAGCAGAATACAATATTCAGCAGCGATTAGGCTATGAGCTAGTTTTTCATGTTTACAGGAATCCTTTTTTTATCGATTCCTATAATTTAAGTGCTGGAGAATCCTTCTTTGAAGGAATTGGCGCCTCTTTTAGGCAGCGTTTTTATCATGAGGATTCTAAATTTGGTATGCCGTATTTCGGACATTCCATCGGTTATCAGCATCTTATTCACCAAAAGCATTATACGAATACTGCAAATGATAATGAAGCTACCGCTGAATTGAAAGAGCAGAGCCTGCGTTATGGACTTTTCATAGGAACAAGAATACTTCAGAATTTAAATGATAGTGGCTTTACCTTTGATATTAATACAGGCATAAATTTAGGGTATCATAACTACAATAAAATTTTTAACACTGGTGATCAAGAAGGGGTTTTTTCTAATATGACCAACAGTAATTTCAAAGTAGCTCCAATATTTGGACTTTCAATTGGTTATGTTTTCCGTTTGAAGAAAGTGAGCACATTAAATCCATAATTAATGCATATAGAAGAGGTAGTACTTGCGCCAGAACAGGCTTTTGATATTGACGATGTGCTGCAACACATAAAAATAAAGCTAGGGCTTCCTAAGGATGACAACGTACGTATTTTTAAACGTTCAATTGACGCTAGATCTAGAGAAATTAAAGTAAGGCTACAAGTTCAAGTGTATGGTAAAGAGGCACTTCCTCCTTTAATTAGCTATGATATTGGTAAAATACCTCAATTTAAGGGGAACAGAAAAGCCGTCATTATAGGGGCGGGGCCAGCAGGTCTGTTTGCTGCTTTACGACTCCTCGAGCTTGGTGTAAAACCTATTATTTTAGAAAGAGGGAAAGATATTAGGGCCAGAAGAAGAGATATAGCGGCCATTAATAAAGCGCATATTGTGAACCCCGAAAGCAATTATTGCTTTGGAGAGGGTGGGGCCGGTACTTACTCCGATGGAAAACTCTATACCCGTTCTAAGAAAAGAGGTGATGTGTACCGTATCTTAGAAATATTAACGGCACATGGAGCAACAGCAGATATATTGATAGATGCGCACCCCCACATAGGGACTAATAAATTGCCGCAGTTGATTCAAAAAATGCGTGAGACTATACTTGAAAAAGGAGGGGAGATGCATTTTAACACAAAGGTGATCGATTTTATTACTGATAAGGGAACACTAAGGGCGGTGAAAACTACAGAAGGTCATTCCTTCGAGGCGGACGGATTTATATTGGCTACAGGCCATTCTGCCCGCGATATCTTTGAAAAGCTTCACCAGGCGAATATTGAAATTGAGGCTAAGCCTTTTGCTATTGGCGTGAGGGTAGAGCACCCTCAGGCCATCATTGATAAAATTCAATACAAAAGAGAGGAGCGCGGCGAATATTTACCAGCCTCTTCTTATGCCTTGGTGCAGCAAACCTATTATTCAGAAAAGCAGAGAGGTGTATTTTCCTTTTGTATGTGTCCTGGCGGCTTCATCGTGCCAGCGGCCACAGCAGAGGGAGAGATAGTCGTTAATGGCATGAGTCCATCAAGAAGGGATTCTAAATATGCTAACTCAGGTATTGTAGTCGCTGTTGAATTAGAGGATATGAAGCCCTATGAAAAATATGGCCCGCTTAAAGGACTAAAGCTTCAAGAAGCCATTGAAAAAAGTGCATGGAAAGCAGGTGGTGAGACACAGACTGCTCCTGCACAAAGGTTAGTAGATTTCATTCAAAATAAGCTCAGCAAAGACCTACCAGACACTTCATATCAACCTGGTTTAAAGTCTGTAAATATGCAAGAAGTATTACCAGACTATATTGCAAAAAGATTGAAAGATGCCTTCATCTCTTTTGGAAAAAAGATGAATGGATACCTCACCAACGAGGCCCAAATTGTAGGGGTCGAAAGTAGAACCTCTTCTCCTGTGCGGATACCAAGAGAAAAGGAAACCTTAGAGCACCCTAGCACTAAGCGATTATTTCCTTGTGGCGAAGGAGCAGGATATGCTGGAGGAATAGTATCAGCTGCGATGGATGGTGAACGCTGTGCAGAGAAGTTAGTGGAAATGTATGGCGTGATTAAATAAAAAAGCATCACCATAAAGTTTACCTTCATAAAATAAGGGAATTCCCACTTTTAAATAACCTAGAAACTAAGAACTCAGGCATGCGACTAGGCCAACTTCAAAATGTATAAACATATTATCCCATGAGTAAAAAAACAGTTATAATCGGTGCTTCAACAAATCCTTCCCGTTATGCCTATTTTGCTGCAGACAGGCTTATTAGCGCTGGACATGAAATTGTTCCTGTAGGCATTAAAAAGGGAGAGGTATTCGGAGAAGAGATATTAGATATTCGCCAATCCCCTGCTGTAGCAGATGTAGATACAGTAACCCTATACTTAGGTCCTCAAAATCAACGCGAATATTACGACTACATAGTAAGTTTAAATCCAAAACGCATCATTTTTAATCCAGGCACGGAAAACCCTGAGCTCCTTAATAAAGCGCAGGCAGCAGGTATAGAAACAGAGTACGCTTGTACATTGGTAATGCTGGGTAGTGGAGAGTATTAATATGGCAGATATTAAATAAGACAATTTACATGACTAAAAAACAAGCTTGGCAAACACTCTCATCAGAAGTGAAGTACGATAACCCTTGGATTAAAGTGGAGGAAGATCAAGTAATCAATCCATCTGGTGGTAAGGGGATTTATGGTAAGGTTCATTATAAAAATATTGCCATAGGTATTATCCCCATTGATGGAGAGGGTAACACTTGGTTGGTGGGACAGCACAGGTATCCATTGGATATGTACAGCTGGGAGATACCTGAGGGAGGAGGCCCTGAAGGGGAAGATAATGTGGAATCGGCCAAGCGAGAGTTGAAAGAGGAAACAGGGCTAAGCGCGGAGCTTTGGAAGGAGGTGCTGACGATGCATTTGAGTAATTCTGTTTCTGACGAAGTGGCTTATATTTTTGTAGCCACACAACTTACCCAAGGAGCCACAGCATTCGAAGCAACCGAAGACTTAGCCATCAAAAAGTTGCCTATTAAGGAGGCTATTCAGATGGTCATGGACGGTGAAATAACAGACTCCATGAGTGTAGCCGCACTATTGAAAGTAGATAAAATGATGCGAGAAGGTATTTTACAACGATAAAATGCTTTATTTCGCAGCATGAAGCAGCCAGCACTTATCACTCGATCATTTATTGCCCTGGGCTTAAGTGCTTTTCTGTTCTTCGCAAGCTTTAATATGGTCATCCCCATGCTTCCAGACTACCTGACAAGTTTAGGAGGGGGTGAATACAAAGGATTAATCATTGCACTTTTCACCATAACTGCTGGTCTGTCTAGGCCTTTCAGTGGTAAGCTAGCCGATTTAGTAGGGCGCCTTCCAGTGATGATCTTTGGCGCCATTGTGTGTTTTGTCGCTGGCTTAGCTTATCCATTCGTTACCGGAGTGGCCGCATTCTTCGCCTTACGTTTACTACATGGCTTCTCAACGGGTTTTACCCCTACTGGCAATGCTGCTTATGTTGCCGATATTGTGCCATTTAATAGGAGAGGAGAAGCTCTGGGCATTATTGGGGTAGCTGTTAGCAGTGGTACAGCATCAGGGTTTTATATTGGAGGATATATAGGAAGTGTTTATTCTATTGATTACGTTTTTTACGCCTCGGCTATTACAGCACTATTGAGCATTATTATAGTTGCTGGAATGAATGAAACGATAACCGAAAAGGTGAAATTCAACTTTGGTATGCTCAAGCTCAAAAAGGGAGAGATCATTGAGAAAAGGGTACTGGTTCCAGCTATCTACATGGCTTTCTCAGTGTTTTCATTTGGATTAGTTTTAACGATGATGCCAGATTATTCCACATTCTTAGGGATAGAAAATAAAGGCTTGTTTTTTGGGGTATTTGTTCTAGCTTCCTTGGGTGTAAGAATTGTTGCTGGCAAGATATCTGATAGAATTGGCAGGGTGAAAGTGTTGAAATTCTCTTCTTTTCTACTTTTTATCGCCATGATCTTAGTGGCCTATTCCTATTCATTACCAACGCTCATAGGAGCAGGCATCGTATTCGGTATAGCGGTTGGCATGAACTCTCCAACTGTCTTTGCTTGGGCCATAGATTTAGCAGAAGACAGTAAAAGAGGCAAGGCCTTGGCCACCCTTTACATCTTTTTAGAGATAGGTATTGGCATGGGTGCTTTCATCTCTGGCTGGGTTTATAGCAATGCTGCTACTAATTTTAGAATGACCTTCTTTACTGGAGCAGGTTTTGCCTTATTGTCCTTTATTTACCTAAATGTCGCAACAGCAAGAAAAAGTATGAAATGATTTTATACTTGGGTGCTATGGCTATTCGAGTAGAATTAGGAACGAAATTCATTTACTATAAAGGGGAGAGGTGTTATAATTCTTAAGCTCAAAATGTTTTGTTGAATATAATAACGCACCTCAATATTATCGCTTCGAAAGGAAAGCTTTACAAGGTAGTATGAATGCAATACCTACGCCAGCCAATGATTTGAAGCATTAAAATGTTGAAAGAACTGCGAACAAGCAATTGCTAACGACCAGATAATCTAGTACGGAAAAATCCCAAGCTGTTACAGCTCGGGATTTCTTTATTTTTTTCAATGAAAAACGCTAAAAATCTGCGTTATCCGGCGTTCTAGGGAAAGGAATCACATCTCTAATATTGCCCATACCAGTGACGAAAAGCATTAAACGCTCAAACCCTAAACCAAATCCACTGTGTGGTGCAGTTCCAAACTTGCGGGTATCTAAATACCACC
>JBKEFO010000106.1:0-10032 GCA_046709585.1 Marivirga sp. | reverse complement strand
CGGTTGGGATAGGCCATTGCTGACAGATAGTGGGGGATACCAGGTGTATAGTCTTTCGGGTACGAGAAAAATAAAGGAAGAGGGAGTCACATTTAAGTCGCATATCGATGGCTCGAAGCATATCTTCAGCCCAGAAGGTGTTATGGATATCCAAAGAAAAATTGGGGCGGATATTATGATGGCCTTTGATGAATGTACTCCTTACCCATGTGAATATGAGTATGCGCGTAAGTCTATGGACATGACGCACCGCTGGTTAGACCGTTGTATCCAACGTTTTGATGAGACAGAAGGACATTATGGATATGACCAAGCATTCTTCCCAATCGTGCAAGGCAGTACCTATAAGGATTTAAGGAAGCAGTCGGCAGAAGTAATTGCTTCCAAAGGTAGGGAAGGGAATGCAATTGGCGGCCTATCAGTAGGGGAGCCAGCAGAGATGATGTATGAAATGACGGAACTTGTTTGTGATATTTTACCAGCAGATAAACCGCGTTATTTAATGGGCGTGGGAACGCCTGCTAATATTCTAGAATGTATTGCATTGGGTGTAGATATGTTTGACTGTGTGATGCCCACGAGAAATGCCAGAAACGGTATGCTTTTCACAACCGAAGGTATTATCAATATTAGAAATAAGAAGTGGGAGGATGACTTAAGTCCAATAGATCCAGCTTTAGGTACTTACGTGGACACCTTTTATTCTAAAGCTTATTTAAGACATCTGATTCATTCTAAGGAGATATTAGGTGCTCAGATAGCTAGCATCCATAACTTAACTTTTTACCTTTGGTTGGTAGAGCAAGCACGTGAACAAATTGCTGCAGGCACATTTTTCGAATGGAAAGAAAAGATGGCTAGAAAATTGATGGAGAGACTTTAAGAACTACGTATTCCTAAGTCAGTGCTATATGTTTGAAAATACTCAGTTTTCATTTTTGTTTGATAACTGTTTTCCAGTAGGAAAAATTTATGAAAATATTAGATAAATACATACTTAAGAAATTACTGTCCACTTTCATATTTGTGGTGCTCATTATTCTGGCTATCGTCGTCATGATCGACTATACAGAGAAGAATACTGACTTCATGGAGCATGAGCTAACATTCATAGATATATTGCCGTATTACGCGGCTTTCATTCCTTGGATTGCGAACCTTATTACACCTATTACTATTTTTATTGCCACTGTGTTCGTTACCTCTAAAATGGCTGGCCATACCGAGATTGTGGCTATGTTGGCAGGCGGGATGAGTTTTCGTAGGCTCTTAGTACCCTATTTTATGGGAGCAATAATAATTGCTGTGGTAAGCTTCTTTCTAAACTCCTATTTTATTCCCGAAGCAAATAAAACACGCATAGCTTTTGAGGCAGCATACATTCAAAAACCCTTTTACTATAGTGACCGCGACATACATATTAAAATTGCTCCTGAGACCTACGCCTATATGGAGAGCTATAACAACCAAAGAGATGTAGGCTACCGTTTTACCTTAGAAAAAATAGTGAACCAAGAGTTGAAAGAAAAACTTAGCGCGCGCAGGATCGAGTGGGATTCGGTAAAGGCTAGTTGGACGGTAAAGGACTGGGAATTGCGTACACTGGCTGGCATGAAGGAAACGGTTACCTCAGGCACGGAACTAGACACCTTACTGAATATTACCCCTGATGATTTTGAAAGTGAGAAAGGATTGCAAGAGACCCTGACCATGACAGAGCTGAACCACTACATCAGCTTATTGAAGGACAGAGGGGCAGATAATGTAAAGGTGTACCTTATAGAACGGTATATCAGGTATATGTCGCCTTTTGCGGCCATCATTTTAGTTTTTATCGGGGTAGTGGTATCATCAAGAAAAACTAGAGGGGGCACAGGCTTTCAGATAGCGCTAGGCTTCGTAATTGCATTTGTCTTCATCATCTTTTTTATATTAAGTAAGGCTATAGCAGAAAATTCGACGATGAATCCTATTTTAGCCGTGTGGATACCTAATATCGTTTTTTCTTTTGTTGGCTTGCTACTCTATAAATTGACACCGCGATGAACATTGAGCTAAAGAGTTACCTGAAGTTGCATTTTATAGTAATGATTTGGGGCTTTTCAGCTATTTTGGGCTTATTGATAGCTTTACCAGCTGTCGAGGTGGTTTTTTACCGAACACTTATCGCAACACTTATCCTTCTCGTTTTACTGCTAATTAGAAAACGGAAATTCAACATTGGAAGGACCGCCATAATAAAAATCATAGCCACAGGCTTTATCATCTCTGCCCATTGGATACTTTTTTTCTGGTCAGCAAGGTTGTCAACGGCGTCAGTATGCTTAGCAGGCATGGCCACCTGTTCCTTCTGGACAAGTCTAATTGAACCATTGATGACGAAAAGGAAAGTAAAAATATATGAGCTATTTCTTGGCCTTTTTATCATTGTAGGCTTATATATCATCTTCCAATTTGAGTTTAATTATGCGCTAGGAATAGGTTTAGCTGTTATTTCGGCTATGTTGGCCAGTGTATTCACTGTGCTCAACGGCCAGTTTACCAAGCACCACGCTGCTTATACCATCACTTTCTATGAGATGCTAGGTGCCTTTTTAGGGACGGTAGTATTTCTTGCCTTTTATGTGCCGTTCTACCAACCAACTGATTTCAGCCTGATACCTTCTCAACAAGATTGGTTTTATCTACTGGTTTTAGCTGGCATGTGTACCGTATATGCCTTCGCAGTGTCTGTCGAGATTCAAAAAGTAATATCTGCTTTTGTAGTCAACCTTACAGTGAACCTTGAGCCTGTATACGGAATCCTGCTTGCCTTTTTTATCTTTGGGGAAGAAGAGGAGATGTCTGTGGGGTTCTATGTAGGGACTTGTGTTATTTTACTTTCTGTCCTTTGCTATCCTTTAATCAATAGAATGGCCAACAGAAAAGCGCTCCAAAGCGATACAATCAGATAATATTAGATGAAGTTAATCCTTTCAATTCTACTAATTTTTTGTTTGAGCACTGTCTTAAGTGCCCAAGAAACGATTGTGCTCAAAAGTCCCCTATTGGTCGAGCAAGATGAAGGTGAACCAGTCATCCTCAAAATTGAATGGGACAATCAGTACCAGATAAGCTGGATTTCCACTATAGACTCACTTCAGTTTGATGAGCAGGAGGGAGAATTTTTCTGGGAACAAACACATGTGGGTATTGGCTTACACCAAATAACTATTCAGCTTAAAGATTCTTCTCAGCAGATAGTAAAAGAGGCAAGTACAATCATAAAAATTAACCAAATACCCATCAGGCCTACGATCAGCTTTATTCCTGACAGTCTTCAAAACGGAATATTTATTGAATTGAAGCAAGGAACAGCTTATCAGCTAGAGTTTGAAGCGGTAGCGCAAACGGAAGAACTAAATGATAACCAAAAAGTGTTAATTAGTTATCTTATCAACGATAGCCCTGGATTGAAAGCATTTGATCAATCAGAAATAGTACTTGTTGGCAACCATATTTTAGTCAAATGGAAACCCACTCAAGCGCAAGCATACAGAAGGTATCATGACCTACAACTTATTGCCATCGATAAAAATAACCAGGTTACCAGAAAGACCTTTCACTTTAAAGTGTTAGATGAAGACTTGCCTCCTAGCTTTAAATATGTGATCAATAATAGCTACACTATTGCCCCTGATCGAATGCTAACCATTGATTTCTCGGTGAATGACCCTGATGGAGATGAGTATTACTACCAAGCAAATTTGGGCTCAAGGCTCGGGCTGATCAACATCAGTCGTGAAGGACAGTTTAGCTGGAAATTGAATTCAAATGAAATTGCCAGCTTAGCTGACGACTTTCCCATTCCACTAAGGTTGCAAGTGCTGCATATGCGATCTGGAGAGGAGATGGCTTCCAAAACAGTAGAAATTGTACTGACAAGGGACAATGCGCCACCAGAAATTACGAGGCTCAGTAATTTAAGCGTTAAAGAGGGCTATGCCATCAGGAGAAGAATATTCTATCAAGATAGTAACCATGAGGTAAGTCAACTGGATTTTAAATTAGAAAATGCACCTGCCTGGCTGTACTTAGAACAGGAAGGGGAGGCCCTTTACCTAGTGAGTGACACCATAGCATTTAACGTGGTAAAAGCCGATGGTATAGCTGTGCAGTATGATGTGTTATTAACCGTTACTGACCCACAAAATGCTTCAGATAATCAGTTTTTCACGGTGACGGTAACGGAAGGCATTAATGCCAATGACATATACGCCAAATATACAATGTACCAAGCCTTTACAGATAAGCTGCTGATTGGCATGAGAGATAAGGTAAGTGAGCTAGAGAATAAGCTGGAAAGTAATGGAAAATTAAAGAGGGGTTTCCTCATCACCTCAATCTTACTAGGGGGCTATAGTGGGGTGGCTTCCTTTTTCGAGGAAGAGACCTTTGCACGACAAGCAGTACCTTACACCGGGGCTGTTTTGGCGGTAACTTCTAGTATCAATGCCTTGGCTTTTAATCAAGATGCTGATATTACTTCTGTAAAGGTGAAATTGGAGCAGATTGAAAAAGAGTTTATTCGAAATAAAAGCTATCTACAGCTATATGATATTACAAGTGAGCAGGATGACCAATTACGGAATACTGAGGTGGTGACAAAGATAAAGTCATACCGACAACAATTGATTGAGCAAAAAATCGAACTAGAGAAGTTGGAGGAAGAGTACCGCCAGCTAAACTATGTGAAAAGGAGAATTAGAAAAGACGAGCGAAAAGGAAAACCAGATTCAGTGGAGTGGGTTTTTCTTTCCAATAATTGAAGCCGAGTAAAATAATTTACTCGGCCTGACTATTAATTTTCATTAATCCTGTGTAAAATAGTTTAAAGGATCAACATCAGATTTCTTGGAAGAACTGTCAGTGCTAATTAGTCCTGTAAAAAACGGTACCGTATACCCCAGCTACCTCTTAAGATGCTAGGGGTATTAATTAATGGGGCTAGTTCAATATGGAAACCAAATTGCTTATGTTCAAAGGGAAAGATGTTAATGCCAACAGGAATAACTAAACTTGTTTCATTGCCCTGTATTCTACCTCCTATACCGGCATAGAATTGGTAATTTTCATTTGTAGCTAAGACATAAGGCAAAGACAATTCTAAAGAAACATCTTCGAAAAAATAATTGACACCTATTCTGGCCTCAGGTATAAAACGTTCACCAATTTGATAATTGATACCAATAAAGGGAAGCGACGATTGATGGTATGCCACAGCTATCTGGGCTTTAGCCTGGAAATTAATAGCAATAAGTATGAAGAGTGCAGGGAGTAATTTTCTCATAAGGTTGAAATTAAGATTTCGTGTTCCGTTTATGTACTTATAAGTACATTAGTTGCTGATAAATTACAAACTGATCCATTTATCGATAAGAGGACTGTCTGTCGGTTCCTTAAAAATACCGTAGAGCGTAGAACCGCTACCTGACATGGCAGCATAAATTGCGCCTAGTTGATACAAGGATTTTTTCATCTCTTTTAAGGAAGGGTATAAACTAAAAACAGACGGCTCAAAGTCGTTAATAAGGTGGTCCTTCCACTCAGCAATTGGGCGATTTTCTATAATGGACTTTACGCTCTGCTCGCTTTTTTGAGGGGTAATAGTGGAATAGGCTTCTTTGGTGCCTATATGAATGCCTGGAAATAGTAAACCTAGATGGTAGCCTTTTAAATCAACCTTAATAGCATTGACTGCTTCTCCACGGCCGCTTACATAAGCTGGATTGTTCGCAATAAAGAAAGGACAATCACTACCCAATTGTAAGGCGTAATCTTGTAAGGCTTGTTGGGATAACTTTAGTTTAAATTGTTTATTGAGCAAGACTAACATAAAAGCCCCATCTGCGGAACCACCACCCATTCCAGCACCCATAGGGATGTGCTTATACAATGATATTTGAATAGGAGAAATGGAGAAATCTGCCTTCAATAATTCGTAAGCTTTTAAAATAAGGTTACTCTTAGCGTCGCCTGGTATGTCTGCTCCATACGTAATAAACTCATTTTTTGTGCTTGGAATAACCTCTAAAACATCTTCTAGTGGGATAGGGTAGAAGCAGCTCTCAATGTTATGGTAGCCATCGGCTCTTTTCTCAGTAATTCTGAGTCCCAAGTTTATCTTAGCATTAGGAAAGTTGATCATTCAACAGTTTGATTTTAAGCTTTTCAAATATTGCATAAGATCAGCTGATTGACAAGGATATCATGAAAAAAGGCAGCATTGATTCAATGCTGCCTTACAATTACTTTCTAGAAAAATGTTTATTTCATTTCCTCTATTAATTCTTCTGAAATGCCCGTAGATGAATATCCGCCGTCATGGAACAGGTTCTGCATAGTTACCATCTTCGTGAAGTCTGAGAACATAGTCACGATATAGTCTGCACATTCGTTAGCAGTAGCATTCCCAAGTGGCGACATCTTTTGTGCGAAATTAAAGAAAGAATCAAATCCATCAATTCCTGAACCTGCAGTTGTAGGCGTTGGAGATTGAGAGATGGTATTAACTCGAACCTTATTCTTTTTCCCAAATCGATAACCATAACTTCTTGCAATAGACTCCAATAAAGCTTTTGCATCGGCCATATCATTGTAAAATGGATATGTACGTTGTGCTGCTATGTATGAGAGACCTACAATAGAGCCCCAATCATTCATTACATCCATTTTATCAGCTGTTTGCATCATTTTATGGAATGATACCGCTGAAATATCATATGTCTTTTGTAACCAATCGTAATTTAAGTCATGGTACGCTTTTCCTTTTCTCACATTTGGGCTCATGCCAATTGAGTGAAGGATAAAGTCAAAATTACCACCTAATATTTCTTTAGACTGAGTATATAAGTTGGTAATGTCTTCAACAGATGTTGCATCCGCGGCAATCACTTCAGTATTACATTCTTGTGCGAGTTCATGGATACCGCCCATACGCAAGGCAACAGGCGCATTGGTTAATATGAAAGTAGCACCTTGTTCTTTCGCTTTTAGTGCAGTTTTCCATGCGATAGAATTTTCATCTAAAGCACCAGTAATAATTCCTTTCTTTCCTGCTAATAAGTTATTCGACATAGTTGTATTGCTTTGTGTTTAGGCAAAAATATAACTTTATTTAAGGTTTATAGGCTTAAGCGGTAAAAATCAGCTGTAAGTTTCTTGGTACCAGCTGTACACTTTCTTAAGACCTTCTTTAAATCGTACTTGCGGCTTGTAGCCCAATAGATTTTCTATTTTAGAGATGTCTGCCATGGAGTGCTTTACATCACCAGGTCTTTCTGGGCCATATTCGGCCTTTAGTGTTTTACCAGTAATCTCTTGCAGCATTTCAATCATTTCATTCAAACTTACTTGGTCACCACAAGCAACGTTATATACCTGGTTGAGCGCTTCTTTGTTTGTTGTGAACAAGGCTAAATCATTGGCATGCAAGGCATTTTCTACAAAAGTAAAATCCCTGCTGGTCTCACCATCGCCATTAATAAGTGGTGACTTGTCATCACTGAAGGCTTTACAGAAAACAGGTATTACTGCAGCATAGGGGTTATCAGGATTTTGCTTAGGGCCAAATATGTTGAAATAGCGCAACCCTACGTAATTCAGGCCATAGGTCTTATGGAATACCTCAGCGAATAACTCTACCGCATACTTTGTTACTGCATAGGGGCTAAGTGGGCTGCCTATGATGTCTTCTTGCTTTGGTAGGTTTGGACTGTCACCGTAGGTGCTGGACGAGCACGCTAGCACTACTCTATCAATTTTATTTGCCACAGCGCAATTTAAAATATTAACGGTGCCGTCTATATTTACATGCGTGCTACGCATAGGGTTCTCAATAGAACGTGGCACTGATCCTAAGGCAGCTTGATGGGTAATCAAATCGAATCCTTTCGTCAATTCAAGCATCTGCTCATAATTGCAAATATCAGCTTTACAGAACTCAAATTTAGGATGATTTTCGAACTCTTGGATGTTTTCGTAGTAGCCATTAGACAGATCATCGATGACCCTGACTTTTTCTATTCTATCGTCTTCTAAATATTTTCCAGTAAGATTTGATCCAATGAAACCTGAACCTCCAGTAATGATTAATTTTTTCTTAGTCATGCAGTTTTATAGTATCCTATTGAGGCAAAGATAGGTAATGATATTTGCAGAGCGCATTTTTAGTATATTAGTTTTGTAGATTGAAGGAATTAATTAGTTTTTTTGATAAAAATATATGTGATGGAAATTGCCTCAAAAATAGTAATCGCTTTAATTGCTTTTATTCACCTGTATATCCTGTGGTTTGAAATGTTTGCTTGGACCACTAAAGGACCCAAGGTGTTTCGTGCCTTTCCCAAAGACCTATTTCCAAAAACGAAGGCAATGGCCGCTAACCAAGGACTGTACAACGGGTTTTTGGCTGCAGGCTTAATTTGGTCTTTTCTTATTGAAGACCCTATCTGGTCGGATAATGTAGCCATATTCTTTTTGTCTTGTGTTTTAGTGGCAGGTATATATGGCACCTTTACAGCGTCAAAAAAAATATTTTGGGTGCAAGCTTTGCCTGCGCTGCTTGGCTTACTTTTTATATTCCTCTAATTGCTTTTGTAAAAGAGTATATTAGCTATCAGACTATCTCTCTTAATCGAATCTAAAAGATTCGACCTTTGAACTTTAACATTTATTCTGTGGCTGGCTTGTGAAAGCTTCGAGATATCAAGGTATGCCATAAATCCTTTTGTATAGGTTGTAGGGTGAATGGTTAGGTTCCATAATACACTATCAATGGCATCATCATCTATTGATATTTTTAGTAATTGACTTAAGTTAGCTGCTTTACTTGCAAGACCATCGTTTTTTTTGTCCACATTGAAACTAATCACCCTTTTGCTGTTGTCCTTTTCCGACTCCTTATCTATTATTGAACGCTGCTGCAGAAGGTCAATATTTTGAACGAATATGGGTAAAAAATTATTTTCAATAATGTCTGATGGTATAGTGACTACTAAAATATCTTCATCATCTCTTTTAGTCTCATAATTCTCCTTTTGAAGAAAACCATTCTTAGTGTTCTCGGCATATATTTCAGCCTGATATTCAAGCATGGCACTACTTGGGTCATCGATAAACTGAATGATAATAATCATTCCAATAGTTATGAGATAGCGACGATAGCCAGCAACATTTGAGATGATGGTTAATAATGTTTTCCTGTATAAAAATGAAAGGGTGAAGAATCGATAAAATAAAGCGATTGGATAATATACCATGGCTCTTTTCTTTCCACGCCTTAATACTCCATTAGTCACAAAATCGATAAAAACAAGGATCGATAATCCGGAATAAATAAATAAAAATGAAAGTATAATATTTTCAGTGGTAGTACTTAGTTCTTGGCCAGCGGTCAAAAAACCTATGAGAAAAACAGGAGAAAGGAAACCAATGAGGCCTATTGCTAATCCAAAAAGGCTAAATGAAATAGCAAAGACAGTACTAGCAATTTTTTCCAACCGCATTATTGAATTAACTGTCGAATTATTTTTATTTAATTCTGTCCTAAAGTTACCTTGAAAACCTAGCTTTTCTACTTGTATCCCTTTTGGGAAAACATAGCTAAAACCTACTTGTGCAATCCAAAGAGCTCTGACAATGATATGGATAATGAAACCTATTCTTAAGATCTCTATTCCTTTAATTATCATCTCAACAACCCCCTTAATGATGCCGGTTTCCCAAGCAAAAAGCTGCTGACTCCAAGACTCTAAGAAAATAGGGGTCTGAATCAAGCCGAATAATAGCACAGCAGACAAGAGTAATTCTGCCTCCCAAGAGTTTTCTTGAATGGTATTTAACCAACGAGGAACTTTCTTCTCGGTGTGTTTACCTTTAAATTTCACCATTTTGTTATGAGGGCTGTGACAACTTACTATGAGTTATTAATGGGAAATTAAGTAAATTTTAATAAAGAGACTTTATTTAAAAAAAATACTTCCGTATTAAATC
>JBKEFO010000105.1:0-10101 GCA_046709585.1 Marivirga sp. | reverse complement strand
ACAGCTTGTTTAAGTTGTACATCACATAAGGCAATGTCTCAAGACAATAGCACAGTAGCATTTTTAGCTTTGGGTGACTCCTATACTATTGGGGAAGCGGTACTCGAAAGCGAGAGTTGGCCCCATCAATTGGCTAAGAATCTAACGAAGAAAGGAAGGTCGGTTCAAGTAAAGAAAGTAATTGCTACTACAGGATGGACTACAGATGAGCTATTAAAAGCAATTGAAGCACAAGAAGAGGAACTTTTAGCTGCTAAATTTGATTTGGTAAGTCTTTTAATAGGAGTGAACAATCAGTACAGAGGGTATGATATAAAGCAATACAAGAAAGAGTTTAAAGCGCTGTTAAAAAAGGCACTTTCCTTTGTAGACATGGACCCATCGAAAGTGTTTATCGTAAGCATACCAGATTATAGTGTAACACCTTTTGTTGCTGATAATAATAAAGACAAAGAAAAAATAGCTGCAGACTTAATCATATATAATCAAATTGCACAAGAGTATGCTAAAAAGAATGGTATTCCATTTTACGATATCACCCCAATATCATTAAAAGCAATGTATGAAAAAGGCTATGTGGCAGCAGATGGACTGCATCCAGCAGCAAAAATGTACCAAGAGTGGGTTGACTATTTTTCATCATCTGTAAGCAGACAAATTACTGAATGAGATCATTACTGACAATATTTTCTATTCTTTTGTTTTTACTGAACAGTAGCTGTAAGGACAAATTGGTATGTGCTGCTTATCAAAGTACTTACCTTTTAGATGAGGAAAGACAGTCTAATAAATTTTCTTTTTTTGACGGTGATTCATTGGTCCTTGAAGCCTCTAATATCGGTCTTAAGAAGAATATATACGGCATTAGAGAACGCGACTTCGGTTTTTGGCAAAAGCAAAGATTATTGGTCGTTGATCAAAAAGATGTGTACAGTAAAGAAGTAGATTCTTTATTAAATAGTAAGGAAGTAGCACCAGCGGAAATGGCTGAGTCAGGAGTATATTTAGATAGTGCCATGTTCAATCAGGATACCGTTATTGCACTTGAGGTAAAGGAAGATCAGTGGTCCAACACCAAGCGTTTTCATTACAATGTAGATTTTGTTAATTATATGTTATTGGTTGGTAACGATGTTTTAAAAGGGCAATCTGCAGCGCGGGATTCTGCTGCTGCCAATAATGGAAAAGAAAAAATTGAGGCTACAGATTCTACCGCCAACCAATCTGGCGGGTTTATGAAAAGGTTATTTGGAGGTAATAAGGGACCGAAAGCTAATAATGGTTTGGATGAATCAGATTCAGCAACGGAATAAAAACCTGTAGAAGATAAGTAGATAGTCTACTGAGACTTTTGATTTTTTAGTAGGGGCAATATTTTGATTGTCTTTTTTGCTATCTGCCCTGTTGGTTTTTCAAGAAAGAGATGAACAATTAAGAACGTCAGAAGTACCATATCTTTTGTTTGATTCTACAAAAAGCTATTTCCCATATCGTACCTAGAAGCAGCTTTTTTTCGATACTTTTATTATGCCCACGAAATTCAGCACACCATAAACTACCTGTATATGGTCGTTTACTATTTTGCTGGAATTTAAGTATTCACAACTGTTTTAAGTGAATAATTACGAAGCGGTATTCGTATTATTCGACCCGCATTTACTTGAGGGACAGTTAAAAGATGGATTGTGTTTTACGGTCACAAATTAATCTTCAATTGAAATAGGTACTCGAACTAAAAGAACAACAGCAAATGCTAGCCATCCGGTATAGCGGTTTTATTTTCCACCACAGATAGGAATTACAATTTCTGATTCACTATTAAGTGTTTGAGGCATAGGTATGTGTAGGTAATTTACTCCGAAGCCTCGCAATATAAGAAAGCAAGCTAAGAGGAGTATTAATGCAGGCTTTAGTTTTTTGATATACTTTGACGCCGTAAAGATTGGTGCTTTAATTAAAAGTAAGGATCCGGCCAACCAAGGTATTGTCGCTATTCCAAAAAGAACCATACTTATAGCAGACTGAAAGTAAGTATCTGCCAATAGGCTATTAGCGACAGCTAAGTATACTAAGCCACAAGGAAGTAAGCCATTTAGTAATCCTTGAAAGTAGCGTGCCTTTTTAGTGGTTTCTCTAATGTGAGTATTGAATGCTTGTTTTAACACTTGGTAGGGTTTGCTCTCTATTTTTGTAAGGACAGCCCATTTCCTCCAACTGGGAGGTATTAAATAAAAGTAAATCACATAAGCAGCGAGGAGCAGTGAAAAGACTTGCTGAATGCCCAGCATCTCAAATCCCGATCCTAGAAAGTAGAAGGCAGCTCCTAAGAGGATGTAGGTAGTTATTCTGCCTCCTTGATAAATTAGGAAGGATAAATTGAGTTTTCCATTCCTGAAAAGCGCTGTCAGCAGTGGGCTACACATCAAACTGCAATGTAGTCCGCCAAGTAAGCCTATCATTAATGCTGACCAATACATTATACGCCTATATAAATAATGGAATTCTTTTGGTAGCTTTTACCATCGTAGTTCCATGTAAATTGTACCTCCCATTTTCCGGGTGCTAATTTCTGTGTGGGAAGGCTATAGTTTTCTACAAGAGGTAGGTTAAAGTCTAAGTCATCGTTTGATGGTCTGAAGAAATATACTTTACCTTGATTGATCAGGTTCGCTTCTTCAAAATAGATATTTAGAAAATCATTGCCCTGAACAAGCGAAATAGTGTTTTTCCAGCTCTCGCCATTGGTTAGGCGATCAATTTTACTTTGATACGCAATTTCTTCCTCGTAATAGTTTTCATCTACTAATGAGTAATCGGCACGGATGCTTATTGTCACCATACCTATCATGAAAATTACAAAGCATATAAAACCTATAGTAAGTTTATGTCCCCAGTTCATTTTATTTTTGTTTTAGTGATGGAGGAAGAGGGAAGCTTGTTTTTATAGTTTCAAGTACTTCACTATCCATAAATATTTTTACAAGAGCCTTCTCTTTCGTTAGGTAGGCCATTTCTTTCGGTACTTCAATAAAGAAATATATTGTGCTCTTTCCTTGCGACGCTAATGTGTCAATAGGTCCAGCTGGCATAAATAATGTAGCATTAATGTCATTGACCTCAATTTTAATGAGGTGTGGATCAAATGATTTGTTAATAATCTCAAGCTGATACATATTGCTTACTATGCTGTCTCCTTTGATTTGGTACATAGCACCAGGTGTGCGTGTGAGTGAAGCCTCTATGGGACTTCGACTTAGTAGTAAAAAACCCATAGAGCAAAGTAAAATAACTAAAACAAATGAGTAAGCAATTACCCGCGGATTTATTAAACTTTTAGTTTTCGTTTCGACACCCTCAATTGAATCAAATCTTATTAAGCCCTTGGGTTTATCAATTTTTGTCATTACCTCATCGCATGCATCTATACAAGCGGTGCAGTTGACACACTCCATCTGCGTTCCATTTCTAATATCGATGCCTGTAGGACATACTTGAACGCACAAATTACAGTCAATGCAGTCACCTTTATGTTCTGTTGGAGCACTCTTCTTTAGCTTAGCTCGGGGCTCACCTCTTATCCAGTCATATAGAACAACAATTGATTTGCGATCAAGGAATACACCTTGTAATCTACCATAAGGACAAACTAAAGTACATACCTGCTCCCTGAAGAAGGAGAATATAAAGTAGAATAAACATGTGAAGATGATTAACCCAGTAAAGCCACTCCAGTTTGCCGTGGGTCCAGATATTATCACTGCTTGCATTTCATTGATGCCCAGCAGGTAGGCCATAAAGGTATGCGATACCCATAGCGAAATAAGAAGGAAGACACTTTGCTTTGCCGTTTTTTTCCAGATTTTCTCGAAGTTCCAAGGTGCAGCGTTTAGTTTTCTCTGTCTGTTGGCATCACCTTCAATCCAGTATTCTATCTTTCTGAATACCATTTCCATAAATACTGTTTGCGGGCAGGCCCATCCGCACCAAAAGCGGCCGAATACTACGGTAAAGAGTAGGATGAAAATGACGAAAATCAGCATCAAAAAGAGGAGTAAATGGGTGTCCTGTGGCCAAAATACGCTGCCCAAAATCACGAACTTCCTGTCAAATATATTGAATAACAAGAGAGGATGACCCCCGATTTTAAGGAATGGGCCGCTGAAAAATAGCCCTAGCAAGAGCCAAGCAAGTCCCCTTCTATAATTGTGCAATACTCCCTTTGGCTTTTTTGGGTAGATCCAGTTCCGATTGCCTTCAGTCCCAACTGTTGCTAGCTGCCCTCTAAATTTTTCTTGATTAAGGTCCATATTCACTACCGCTTTACTTTGTTAATCATCTATTCAATTACAGCCACAAATATTCAGTTATCTGTATTTTCTGCGGGCTCTTCAATAAGCTCTTCTTCTTTGTTTCGTTTCCTCAATTCGCCTTGCTCTTCCTTGGGATTTGCAGCTACAGTACCTTCTAAGCTAATTATATAATTGGCTACGTCTTGAATTTCCTTCGGGTTAAGTTGACCTTTCCAGGGAATCATACCTTTACTAGGAACACCTTCAGAAATAGTTTGGAATACACCTTTAATATCACTGCCATGTAGCCAATAGGAATCTGTTAAATTTGGACCAACACCCCCGCCGCCATCTTTGGCATGACATACTGCACAACTTTTTTGGAATAGGACATTTCCTGACGCCATTGCTGCTAGGTCATTGCTGAATTCGGCTGTTTCTGCCGTGATAGACATGAATCCCGCTTTTACTCTTGCTTCTGCCACCAGAGCTGCTTGTTGGATTTCTTGGGCTAATTCTGTCTTCTGATCTGGAATTATATCATAAATCAAAAAGGCTGGCACATAAAATACAGCGAAAAGAAAGGTGCCTATAAATATGTACCTAAGCCAGGGAGGCATACCGTAGTTCATTTCTTGAATGCCATCATAGTTATGGTCTAATAGCATGTCTCCATCTTGACCTACAGGTTTTAGCTTACCAGTGATCCATCTTTGTTTTAGCTTCTTTGTCCAGCTGACCGGCTCTTTTGTCTTTTTAGCAAAAATAATGTCAGCCGTTCTTGCAAGTAAAACAACCATTACAATCAAGAAGAATATGAGCAGGATCAACATTCCTCCAATGACCAACAATAATTGGCCATCTTCTGTAGCAGCCATTTGGCTAAGCCAGCTTTTTTCTTTTAGTTCCGTTGTTATTTCTTGCGCATACATCCAGTTCGGTAGCGTAGCTAGAAATACCGTGAAGCATATTTTTATGATGGTTTTCATGATTTTGGCTTTTTTGTTTTTACTTCGTCTTCTGAAAAAGGTAGCTGCTCCATCTCAGAGATGTACTGCTTGTCGGCACGAATTACCCACCATATTAAGCCTATAAAAAAGGCGAAAAATATGGATAATGAGATTAGTGGGTATATTTGTACGTTATCTAATACTTCAAAATAATGTTTAAACATCTTTTCTTAATTTATTAGTGAAATGGATTTATTTTGACCCCTCTTGTAAGGTAGGGGGTACCGCTTCAGTGTCATTTTGGGCAGAGATTTTTATATCTGTCCCTAATCGTTGCAAATAAGCAATCAAGGCAATAATCTTTTGATCAGGAAGTGCTTTAATTCCATCCTTTTTTAGCTTGTTCACTATATCCATTGCCTGCTGCTGAACATCATCTATCGCTCTGCCTGCATAACCATCAGGATACGGTACGCCTAGGGTCTGCATGGCCTCAATCTTAGCAGGTATGCCCTCTATATTAAATTGGGTATCAAATAACCAAGGATAAGGAGGCATAATTGATCCTGGTGACATAGAAGTCGGATCATACATATGGTTGTAATGCCATGAATCAGGATACTTTTGTCCAACGCGATGCAAATCAGGACCGGTTCTTTTAGAACCCCATAGGAATGGATGGTCATACACAAATTCACCCGCTTTAGAGTACTCGCCATATCGCTCCGTTTCTGACCTGAATGGTCGGATCATCTGTGAGTGACAACCTACGCATCCTTCAGAGATATAAATATCTCTACCTTCTAGTTCAAGAGGAGAATATGGCTTCACAGATGTGATGGTAGTTATATCTTTTGTTTTCAATAAAAAGGAGGGGACTAATTCAAATATCCCACCTAATAAAATGGCGATCGTAACAAGAATAGTAAAGAAAACGGGTTTTCTTTCCCACACCCTGTGCCAATACTCTTTGGCGACACTTTGTTTTTTCTCCAGCGCAGGTGCTTCTGCTGCTTCATTTGCCAAGAAGTCGCCTGCTTTTGCTGTTTTTATTAAATTGTATACCATCACGAATACACCACTTAAGTAGAATAAGCCACCCAATGCTCTAAGCATATACATAGGGATGATTTGTAATGTAGTACTTAAGAAATTCGGGTATTGTAGCAGGCCATCGGGCGTAAATTCTTTCCACATCAAGCCTTGTGTAATAGCAGCCACATACATGGGCAGCGCATAAAATAGAATGCCTATTGTACCTAACCAGAAATGTGTGTTGGCTAGCTTCTTTGAGAATAAATTGGTTTGCCACATTCTTGGTACCATCCAATAGAGCATACCAAAAGTTAGGAACCCATTCCAACCTAATGCACCTATGTGTACGTGCGCTACAATCCAGTCGGTATAGTGAGCAATGGCATTTACATTTTTTAATGACAGCAAAGGACCTTCGAGAACAGCCATACCGTAAGCTGTTATAGCCACCACCATGAATTTCAGAATTGGATCTTCTCTTACACGATCCCAAGCACCCCTTAGGGTGAGTAGTCCGTTTACCATGCCTCCCCAAGATGGCGCTATAAGCATAATAGAGAAGGCTGTTCCTAAGGCTTGTGCCCATTCAGGTAAGGAAGTATATAATAAGTGATGCGGGCCAGCCCAGATATATAGAAATATCAATGCCCAAAAGTGTACAATCGATAAACGATAAGAATATATTGGTCTATTCGCCGCCTTAGGTAAGAAATAATACATCAGACCTAGAAAAGGAGTCGTCAAAAAGAAGGCTACAGCATTGTGGCCGTACCACCATTGTACTAGAGCATCCTGTACACCAGCAAAGACAGAGTAACTTTTGAATAAGCTCACTGGTATTGCTAATGAGTTAACGATGTGTAACACAGCCACTGTAATAAAAGAGGCCAAATAAAACCAGATGGCAACATACATATGTCGTTCTCTTCTTTTAATAATGGTGCCAATCATATTGACCCCAAATGCTACCCAAATTAGTGCTATTGCAATATCTATTGGCCATTCTAATTCAGCATACTCTTTCGAAGAGGTAAGCCCCATCGGCAAGGTGATAACTGCTGAAAGTATGATAAGCTGCCAACCATAGAAGTTTATCCACGATAGTGCATCGCTGAACATCCTTGTTTTGAGTAAGCGCTGCAAGGAATAGTAAATCCCAGCAAAAATGGCATTACCAACAAATGCAAAGATGACGGCATTGGTATGTAAGGGACGAATTCTACCATAAGTAGTAAATGATAGCCCTAGGTTAGCTTCAGGTAAAAATAATTGGATAGCTATTAAGAGCCCTACTGTCATGCCAATTACTCCCCATACCACTGTGGCAACGGTAAAGTATTTGACAATCTTATTATCGTATTGGAATTGTTCTATTGCCATTTTAATGGTCGTTTAGTTGTTTATTGGTCTTTTTTATTTTTGTAGACTTTGAAGCATTATCTTCAATTAATATTCGAATAGCAGGAGTGGAGGCATCATCAAATTGCCCTGATCGAACGGCCCATATAAAGGCCAAAACGAATCCACTCGCTACCAGCAAGCTGATGAAGATTAAAAGGATGAGTATATTCATAGTTTCAATTTTTGATGCTTTGTAAAAATTTGCTTCCCTAACTGGGTGCCAAGCGTGCCAATAAGTACTACTGTAACCGAGCTGATAGGCATCAGTATAGCAGCAAAAACAGGAGATAGCAATCCTTGCACGGCTAAGCTTATTCCAATAATGTTGTAGAGGAAGGAGACTGTAAAGGCGACTTTTATGGTTTTCATGCTATGTTTAGAAAACTTTAGAATGGCGGGCAATTGATGAATGGTATTCCCCAACATAATAGCATCACTAGCAGGACTAAACTGACTACTAGATTCCGTAATGGCAATACCAGTATAACTTTCAGATAGCGCACCAGCATCATTTAGGCCATCACCCACCATCAACACTTTTTTTGATTGTGCATTTAATGAGGCGATGTAGCTCTTTTTACGACCAGGAAGCTGTTTAAATTGAATGTTGTCATCCAAAATCCACTGCCTTAGCGGGCTTATTTCATTGTCATTGTCTCCAGAAATAAGGTGCGTTTCATATGCCGTATTTAATTGCTTAAATAAGCTGTCCATACCTTCTCTAAAGATGTGTTGTACCTGAAAGTAGCCGCAATAGGTACCAGCTATACTGAGGTGTACCTGAGAGCCCAATTGGCAGTCTTTTAAGGTGCTGTCTTCCTTTACAAAGGACAGCTTTCCTAATTTGTATTCCTGGCCTTTGCTACTAGCGCTTAGGCCTTTTCCAGCTTTTTCTTTAAATGCTGTAATCACTTGTTCAGGATAAGATGGGAGCCAATTATAGACTAATTGGCTTAGAGGGTGTTGTGATTGGTTGAGTAGGGTGCTAATAGCTGCTAAGTCATGGTGTGCAGGTAATTCACCCATAAAGCAGACCTTGGCTTTGTTAGGATATGTTAAGGTTCCAGTTTTATCAAAAACCAGGGTGTCTACGTGCGATAAGCGCTCAACAGTTTGCGTGTTTTTACTGAAAAAGCCTTCCTTTCCCAATATTCTCATCGCATGTCCTAATGTAACGGGACTGGCTAAAGCCAGAGCACATGGGCAGGCAATTATTAAAACGGTGCTGAATGCATTAATTGCTGTGTTAAACTCACCAATAAATAGCCAATAAGCGAGCGTCAAAGCAGCAATTAACAATATCACTAAAGTAAAGTACTTACTTACTTCATCCGCTAGAGACTGCACTTGGCTGCGGCTATTACTTAGCGATTCATCATCCCATAATTGCGCTAAGTAACTCTGCGAGGGGCTATTCTTTACCTGCACTAATATGGAGGCCCCTTTTAGCCTGCCGCCAGCGTACAATAGGTCCTCTTTTTCCATTTCTTCCGGCAAAGATTCGCCAGTAACAAAACTATAATCAATGGTGGCAGCATCTGAGAGTAGTAGGCAATCTGCAGGAATGATTTCTTGATTTCTGATGCGTAATATATCCTGAGGTAACACTTGTTTCAGCAGTACCTGTTCCTCCTTGTGTTGTTCCACCTTAGTCACACTAATAGGAAAAAATGACTTCACTTCTCTATCAAATTGAAGATGATCGAAAGTTTTTTGTTGGTAGTATTTACCCAATAGTAAAAAGAAGAGGAGGCCTGCGAATGAGTCAACATAGCCTAAACCATGCTGAAAGAAAATGATGTAATAGCTGTAAACAAAAAGCGTGATGATACCGATGCTAATAGGTACATCCATATTAATACGTTGCATTTTTAAAGTGCCTAATGCTGACTTAAAGTAATCTGTGGCACTAAAAAGAAGTACCGGAATAGCCAGTAAGGCATTTAAATAAGGGAAGAATTGAGCGATCATGCCCCCTTCGAATATTTCTAAGCCAAAATATGCAGGAAGGCTAAAAAACATGCTATTAATAAAGGCGAAGCCAGCGATGCCAATTTGAAGCCATATCTTCTGATAGGGGTTGTTTTTCGTGTCGTGTTTTTTACCATTTAATTCAGGTGTATAGCCTAATTTGTCGAGTATCTCTACAAGCTCCTTAAGGCTTAGTAGCTTTTTTTGATACGTTATAGTAATAGTCTTTCTTCCAAAGTTGACTGTTGATTGTTCGATGCCCTCATTAAATTTATACAGTTTTTCAAGTAACCAAATGCAGGCAGCACAGTGAATAGCTGGAAGGGTAAAACTTACTTTTGCGAGGGTGCTATTTTCAAAGTGAAGTAAGCTCTTAATAAATTCTTTGTCCTCTAGGTAATTAAAAGCTTGTTGCTGCTTCTCTTTTTGACTTGACCCTGCTTGCGCATCGATAT
>JBKEFO010000104.1:0-10116 GCA_046709585.1 Marivirga sp. | reverse complement strand
AGAGGTCACTACTTACAATACAATTCACAACATAATTGCTGACGGAAGCACGCATACATTGGAAATTAAAGCTACTAGAGCTGAAGAGATTATTACTGAAAAGTACAGCTATACTACTACACCAGTTGTGCAAGCATTGCCACTACCTGGAACTGCGAAAAATGGTATTAATTATACTGAAGGCGGCGTAGTAACCTTGGTATTAGAAGCGCCGAACAAATCAAATGTCTTTGTCATTGGAAGCTTTAATGGGTGGTCATTAAATAATGACTATTTGATGCATAGAGACAAAAATAAATTCTGGTTGACGATCAATGGATTAAACCCTGATGAAGAATATCAATTTCAATATTTAGTTGATGGTGCTATTAAGATAGCCGATCCCTATTCGACTAAAATAGTTTCCGAATTTGATGATCCTCAGGTGATTTCTGAAAATAGATACCCAGGTTTAAAGCCTTATCCGTCAGGGGAAACTACTGAGGCAGTAAGCGTATTGCAAATAAATAGAGAAGAATTTAATTGGACAGAACCAAACTTCAATAAGCCAAAGAAAGAGGACCTTGTAATTTACGAATTGCTGATAAGAGATTTCACGGCTTTAAGAACAATTGAAGCTGTAAGAGAGCGGCTTGATTATTTAGTGGGTTTAGGTATTAATGCGATCGAACTGATGCCTGTTATGGAGTTTGAAGGTAATTTAAGCTGGGGATATAATCCTTATGCTATGTTGGCCTTTGATAAATTCTATGGAACAGAGTCTGACTTTAAAACATTCGTTGATGAGGCACATAATAGAGGGATCGCAGTGATATTAGACATTGCACTGAACCACCAATTTGGTAGAAATTCGCTTGTAAGACTTTATAATGAAGGCTTGTATGGTAAGCCTACAAATGACAATCCTTGGTTTAATGTGAATGCTAAGCATGATTTTAATGTAGGATATGATATGAACCATGAAAGCTTACTTTCACAAGCTTATATTGACAAAGTTATCCAATTTTGGCTAGAAGAATACCATGTCGATGGCTACCGATATGATTTATCGAAAGGATTCACACAAAAGTTTTCCGTAGGAGACATTGGCAAGTGGGGTGCGTATGATGCTGGTAGAATCACGCTACTGAAAAGATTGGCTGATAAGCAATGGTCAGTCGATCCAACTTCTTATGTGATTTTAGAACATTTTGCTGATAATTCTGAGGAAAAAGAATTGGCCAATTATGGCATGATGTTATGGGGGAATCATAACCATGATTTTATCAGTCTAGCAAAAGGGAATAACAGAAATATAAGCTCACTTTACTACCAGGCCAGAGGATGGGATAACCCGAATTTAATTGGATATATGGAAAGCCATGATGAGGAAAGAGTAGCCTTTGAGCTTAACAAGTCTAGCTTTAGCTTGGATGCTAAAATGCAACGCCTAAAGCTAAACGCAGCATTTTTCTTCATGGTACCTGGGCCTAAAATGCTGTGGCAATTTGGTGAATTTGCTTATGATGAGGAGTTAAACAATGATAGATTGGGTGTTAAACCTACGCATTGGGAATACCTAGAGGAGGAAGGGAAGCAGCAGTTATTTCAAGTGTATCAATCACTTATTAAACTAAAAACGCAGTCGGCCCTCCTAAACAGGGATAATTTTAGTTGGTCTGCAGGAGGAACGTTAAAATGGCTGCGCTATCAAGAGCAGGAAGTGAACTTTACCATGCTTGGTAATTTCGGGAAAACAAGGGAAGTATTCAATCAAAAGATTTTCACTGAAGGCATATGGTACGACTATTTCACAGGAAAAGAAGTAGTTATTGATTATAGCGCTGAAGAGTTTTCCTTTCCTTTAGCTGCAGGAGAATTCCGACTACTGGTAAGTAAACCAATAGAAAATTATATTGCTGATGAGTTTGCAGATAATATTGTTTTAAGTAAAAGGGAAGAAAGCTTAAATCAATTTACTGTATATCCTAATCCGGTAAAATCAAATTTAACACTCTTGAGCAAAGATACCTTTGATAGCATTAAGCTAACAGATATGATGGGGAAGCCTTATCCAATCAACGCTCGCAGGTTACCACAGGCTTATTTAATTGATATTTCAACTATTCCTGAAGGGGTTTATGTACTTACTACCCAAAAAGGGTCAGCGCTGTATCAAGAGAAAATTATTATAAAACATTGACCGAACGTCCTAATTATATAAACATGAAAGATTATTACAAAGATGGAAAACCTATAGGTCTCTTAGGAGCCCTTAAGATAGGTTTAGACAAAAGATTAAGCCTATTGTTAGTACTGCTTTTTATGAGCCAGCTTGCAATGTCACAAGACAGAACAGTAAATGGTACTGTAACCGATGCAAGTACAAGAGAGACCTTACCAGGCACAAGCATTATGATTAAAGGTACTGTTAAGGGTACTACTACAAATTTGGAAGGTTTTTATAAGCTGAGCGTTAAATCCGGAGATGTATTGGTTTTTTCTTTTATCGGGTATGAGAAAAAGGAAATAACGGTGAGTAACCAATCGGTTATTGATGCTCAACTAGGGCTTGATATCTCTCAATTAAGTGAGGTCATCGTAGTGGGTTATGGTACACAAGAAGAAAAAGATGTGACTGGAGTAGTCTCAACTGTTTCTGAAAAGGACTTTAATCAAGGGCAAATAGCTTCTCCGGAACGTTTAATCGCAGGAAAAATACCTGGCGTAAATGTAACTCCAGGTAATACAAGGTCTGGTGGCGCGTCGATTACAATTAGAGGAGTAGGCTCATTAACCGCAGGTACCGCGCCATTAATAGTTATCGATGGAGTTCCCTTAGATCAATCAGGAAGTAGTGGGACGAGAAATGCAACCAATTTTATTAACCCTTCCGATATTGCAAGTGTCACAGTATTAAAAGATGCTTCAGCTACGGCAATTTATGGTAACAGAGCTTCTGGCGGTGTGATTTTGTATACTACTAAAACGGGTAAGGAGGGCAATACTTCTGTAACTTATGATGGATCATTCACTTATTCCAAAATTTTAAGAGAACCGGCTTATTTGAGTACTAGAAATTTTAGATCAGCGGTGGAGCTAAAAGCACCTCAAAGATTAGGCAGTTTAGGCGAATCAGATACCGATTGGTTTGGAGCAGTCACGAGTTCTACCATCAGTCAAAATCATAATTTATCGTTTATGGGCGCTTCTGAAAAGTTAAACTACCGTGCTTCAATCAATAGGATGAACAACCAAGAGGTGATAAATGGCGATGAAAATACTGTAACTAGGCTATCATTATTACTAAGTGGGAAATTCTTAAACGATAATTTGAAGGTAACTTTTAATACCAAGAATGCCTTTAACCAAGATACTTATAAAGCAAATGTTGCCGGAACGGCCGCGGCCTTCGACCCTACAAAACCTATTAGAGTGGAAGGGAATGAGGCCTTTGGCGGTTATTATGAATGGTTAAATCAAGGACTAGCACCTACAAACCCTGTTTCTACTTTAGAGCAGCCTATAAATTTAGGAGAAAACAGACGGTCTTTTAATGCATTGACACTGAATTATTCAATTCCATTTGTGGAAGGTTTATCAATAACCTCAACAACATCTATGGACACTAGAAATGGTAAGAATAACTACTTTGAGCCCTACAGCTATCGAAATGTTGGGAATGATGGAATAATCAGTAACAGCAGTACAAGTGCTTACACCTATAACCACTTCGACTATATCAACTACAAAAAAGACACAAAAATAGGTGAATTCGATTTAACTGCAGGTTATGAATTTAATGAGGTATACCAAGAAACGTACGGTTATTCAGGTGCCAACTTAAGAGATGACTTAACACAGTTTTACGATCCACGACAAATTCCTCAAGAAGAGATAGCCCTTACAGGCTTCTCCCCATTAAAGGAACAATTACAGTCATTTTTTGGGAGAGTGAATTACTCGTTAGCTGATAAATATGTTGTAACAGCTTCTTATAGAGCTGATGGCTCCTCAAAATTTGGACCTGGTAATAGATACGGTTACTTTGGATCAGCTGCTTTTGCATGGAGAATAATAGAAGAAGATTTTTTTCAGGGACTAACAGATATCTTTTCTAATTTAAAATTAAGAGTAGGATATGGAGAAGTTGCAAATCAATTTATTCCAGCGTACTTATGGTCTTCAAATTATTTTGTAGGCACCCCAACAGCATCTTATCAGTTCGGAGATGAATATGTACAAGTAATCAGACCTACTGCAGTAGATCCTAATATCCAATGGGAAGTTCTTAAATCGACTAATATAGGTTTGGATTTTGGTTTTTTCAGGGGCCGATTGAATGGTACCTTAGACTTCTACGTCAAAAATACTTCGGCGCTTTTATTTAGTGCTCCCGTTGCTGCTGGCACCAACGTGGGGGACAGAGTAACCACTAATATTGGTAGCATGACTAATGCAGGTGTGGAGTTTGCACTTAACGCCGTTGTTTATGATACCGATAAATTTAATTGGGATTTAAACTTTAACTTCACTTACAATAAAAATGAAATCACCAAGCTGAATAATGAACAAGATGCTAACAGCTTTGGTATCCCCACAGGTGGGATTTCAGGCGATATAGGACAGAACATCCAAATATTAAGGGTTGGACAGCCATTTGGTACATTCTTGTCTTACAATCAACTATACAATGCTGACGGGACACCTAAAAAAGGTTCACAAAGTGTTACTTATCAAGATATAAATGATGATGGCGTGGTGAATGAAAGTGATTTAGTAGTTCAGGGTCAAAGTATTGCTCCCATGATACTCGGTTTAACATCAAATATGAGTTATGGAGATTTTGATTTATCCTTTACATTGAGATCAAAGTTGGGTGGTAATACTTATAACAACTTAGCATCTGCAAATGGCTATTATAACAGGTTAACAGAAGGGAATATCTTGAATAATATTCATGAATCAGCTCTAGAGTCAGGATTTGATCAAAGACATTTATTGTCTAACTATTATATAGAAAATAGTAACTTCCTTAAGGTAGATAACCTTACTGTTGGTTACAATTTTAATAAATTAGATGAGATTAAGCTGAGAATTTATACTACAGTTCAAAATATGATACCAATTACTGGCTACAGTGGGTTAGACCCTGAAGTGGGGATAGATAATAATATTTTCCCTCCATCAACGGCCTTTGTTTTCGGTGTTAGTGCTAAATTTTAATACGACTATTATGAAAAAGATTTTAATATTTATATCAATTGTCTTTTTAGGTGCTTGTACTGACTTGGCCCTAGAACCATTGGACGGTAATAGTGCCAATAATACCTTCACTAACTTCACCAATACCAGAAGTTATTTAGCAAAGATTTATGGGGCATTTAGCTTGACAGGTAACCAAGGACCTGCTGGTTCTCCAGATTTACAGCTAGTGAATGATGAAGGTTTTACATCTTATATCAGAGCCTATTGGAAGGCACAGGAATTAACTACAGATGAAGCTGTAATTGCTTGGACCGATGCTGGAATTCAAGATTTGAATACACATTCATGGTCCTCAGACAATCAGTTTGTAAAGGTACTTTACTATCGTTTGTTCTTAATCATTTCTTATTCTAACGACTTCCTTGCGCAAACAACTTCGGACAAGTTAAGCGATTATGGTTATAATGATGATGAAATTACATCAGTAGGGACATATAGGGCTGAAGTAAGGTATTTAAGAGCTTTAGCTTATTTTCATGCCTTAGACTTGTTTAGGAATATTCCGTTAGTAACAGAAATTACTGCTACGCCTCCAGGACAGGAAACACCAGAAAATGTGTTTTCTTTTATAGAATCTGAATTAGCAGAAATAGAGTCTGAGATGCTCGCTCCACAACAGAATGAATACGGACGTGCAGATCAAGCGGCATTGTGGATGTTACAAGCAAAGCTCTATATGAATGCGGAGGTTTTGATTGGGCAGAATAAATATTCAGATGCTTTAACAGCAGTAAATAAAGTGTTAAATGGCCCTTATACATTAGAGCCTACCTATGCGAATTTATTCAAAGCAGACAATCATCTGAGTAATGAATTAATATTTACACTACCTTCAGATGGTCTAAGGACTCAAAATTATGGAGGAACTACCTTCTTAGTACATGCTTCGTTAGGCGGCACTATTGACCCCTTAGATTTTGGTGTAGGTGACGGATGGGCTGGTTTAAGAACAACTAGTGCGCTGATCGATAAATTTGCAGATATAACAGGTTCTACTGATTCAAGAGCTATGTTTTATACCGATGGTCAAACTTTGGAAATTAGTGATTTATTAGAATACACTAATGGGTATGCCGTTATCAAGTATTCAAATATTACTTCTGATGGGGAAGCGGGCTCAGATATTACCTTTACAGATACGGACTATCCAATGTTTAGATTGGGGGATGTTTATTTAATGTATGCTGAAGCTGTTTTACGAGGTGGTGGTGGTGATGCTGCGACAGCAGTATCATATATCAATGATCTTAGAGAAAGAGCATATGGCGATGTAAGCGGCAATATTACAAATGCTGATTTAACTTTGGGTTTTATTTTAGATGAACGTGCGAGAGAGCTCTATTTTGAAGGATCTAGAAGGTTAGACCTTATTAGGTTTGGTCAATTTTCTGGTAGTAGCTACGTATGGCCATGGAAAGGTGGAGCTATTGACGGTACATCAGTTGAAACTTTCAGAGATGTTTTCCCTATTCCTTCCAACGATTTAATTGCTAATCCAAACCTTGATCAAAACCCAGGTTATGGTGGATAAGAATCTTCTTCATAATACAACCATAAAACCATAACGGTAAAGGCGTGAAAACTATTTTTTGCGCCTTTCTTTTTTTATTTAAGGCATTATGCTCATTTTTGGGCTCGATATTGAAATTCTTAACGATAAAATTACCATAAGATGAAAACTGGAGTACTCTCAGGAAAAGACATGATGGATCTTTTACATCATGCAAAGGCAAATAATTATGCATTACCAGCTGTCAATGTAATCGGTTCTAACTCTATTAATGCTGTTTTAGAAACTGCTAAAGCGGTTAATTCGCCCGTAATTATTCAGTTCTCTAATGGAGGAGCTGTATTTAATGCTGGTAAATCACTGTCTAATGAAGAACAAAAAGCGGCTATTGCAGGTGCTGTTTCAGGTGCGCACCATGTGCATATGATGGCTGAAGCGTATGGCGTTCCAGTGATATTACACACTGACCACGCAGCTAAAAAATTATTGCCTTGGATTGATGGCTTGTTAGCCGCTGGACAAGCGTACTTCGAGCAGCATGGTAAGCCATTGTTTAGCTCGCATATGATCGATTTATCTGAAGAGCCATTGGAAGAAAATGTAGCTATCTGCAAAGACTATTTGAAGAAAATGGCACCTATCGATATGCTTTTAGAAATTGAATTAGGTATAACAGGTGGTGAGGAAGATGGTGTAGACAATTCTGATGTTGACAATAGTAAATTATATACGCAGCCTGAAGAAGTGAACTATGCATACGAGCAGTTGAAAGAAGTAAGCGATATGTTTACGGTTGCTGCTGCTTTTGGTAATGTACATGGTGTGTATAAGCCAGGTAACGTAGAGCTACGACCTGATATCTTGAAGAAATCTCAAGACTATATTCAAGAAAAACACAAAACAGAAGAAAAGCCTGTATTATTTGTTTTCCATGGTGGGTCAGGCTCTGAGCCAGCAAAAATTGAAGAAGCAATTGGATATGGTGCAATAAAAATGAACATCGACACAGATATGCAGTGGTCATTTTGGGATGGTGTAAGAAAGTACTACCAGGCCAATGAAGGAAGGCTACAAACACAAATCGGTTCTGCTGAAGATGCAGATGCGCCAAATAAGAAATTTTATGATCCGAGAGTGTGGTTAAGAGAAGGCGAAAAAAGCATGATTGAGCGTTTGAAAATAGCGTTTAAAGACTTAAATTGTCATGATAGAATAGCATAAACCAAAGTTAAATGTATACATCATATAAAACTTTAATAGGGCTGCTCGCAGCCCTATTTTTTTTAGCTTGTAGTTCAGAGAAAAACACCCAAAAATCTTCTGAAAATAGGGGCGAGCAGCAAAATGAAATCATCAAGAAATCTGAATTCCCCGATGCGGTGGCCTATGAGATTTTTATTCAGTCCTTTGCAGATAGCAATGGCGATGGAATAGGTGATTTTAAAGGGGCTACTCAAAAGTTAGACTACCTCGCTGACCTTGGCATCCAGGCCGTTTGGCTTATGCCAATTATGGAGTCACCTAGCTACCACAAATATGATGTGACTAATTATAAAAGTATCCATCCTGATTATGGCAATATGGATGACTTCAAAGAGTTTGTCAAGGAAGCCCATCAAAGAGGGATCAAGGTGATTATCGACATGATTATCAACCACAGTGGCTCTGATCACCCATGGTTTAAGGAAGCAAAAAAGGGGGTTGATAATCCATATCGGGAGTATTATGTATGGGCGGACAAAGACGCTGTAGCGGACGAGATCGCAAAAAAGGAAACAGCCCAGGATTCCGATAATATTCAACAGTGGCATGCTGTTGAGGGTAATAAGAAAGCAGAGCACTACTATGGCTACTTTTATGGAGGCATGCCAGACTTGAATTTTGATTCCGAGAAAGTACGTAAAGAGATTATTGATATAGGTCGTTTTTGGCTAGAGGAGATAGATGTAGATGGCTTTAGGCTAGATGCAGCCAAGCATATTTTTCCAGATGATAGGGTAAAAGATTCCTATGAGTGGTGGCAATATTATAGTGAGGAGATGAAAAAAATCAAGCCTGATGTGTATCTGGTAGGAGAGGTCTGGGCACCGGCCAGCTTGGTGAAGCAATTTGCCAAAGGTCTACCAGCTTTGTTCAACTTCGATTTAGCGGGAAGCATACAGCAGGCCGTAATAGAAGAACGCAATATAGCGGCCACTATCGAAGGTCCTAGATGGGTCACCTTGGAAGAGGAAAACTTGGTTGATAATTTAATTGCTCAGCGTAAGGTGTACCAAGCTGCAAATGCAGACTACCACGATGCTACTTTCTTAAGCAACCATGATCAAAACCGTATTATGAGCAACCTAAAAGGAGATGTAGCCAAGGCCAAGTTAGCGGCCAGTATCTTACTGACATTGCCGGGCTCACCATATATTTATTATGGAGAAGAGATAGGCATGCTAGGTATGAAGCCAGATCCTAATATTCGCGAGCCAATGATATGGAATACGATGGCTGTAGATAGCTTACGCACGACTTGGATGCCACCAAAATTTGCTACTGATGAAACAGTAAGTAGTGTGGCTGTGCAAATGGAAGATAACCAGTCTTTATTTACGCACTATAAATCTTTGATAGGAATGAGGAATGAAAATGAAGCCCTTTCAAAAGGAGAGCTGATTGCTTTTCCACACGCAGATGAAAGGATTTTAGGCTACGGCAGGGTGTTCGAGGGAGATACTGTTTATGTAGTCCATAACCTATCTAAGGATATTATAATACCAATTCCTGACTTTAAAGGAGCTTTAATTTATGGTAGGGATAATTTATTCGCAGGACAATTGAATGCTTATGAGAGTATGGTTTTTAGAGAGTGATTTGCTTTATTAACGACTAGTTTTTGAAAGAGATGGCCACATTTCACTAGCCATGACAATTGCTGCTCCGATCAGCGTCTCTTCAAGTTGACCCCTCTATTCTATCAGCGTCTATCGCAGAGGACACTAAGTTTGGAAGATCAGGTTTCTCGGGAATGAACTGTATTGACCACAGTAAGCAATCGCTACCTAGTTTTTAAAGGAGATGGCCGCGTTTCACTCGCCATGACAATTGCTTTGCTAATTAGTAATTACTAATTATCTCCTTGCCTTGGTTCGTGTTCCCACGAAACAAGAAGAGCATGAGGCTTCTTAAATCTTAATTTAGGCTGTTATCTCGTAAGAGCGTGGAGAGATCTGTTATGAAGGGACTGAATTCTGTTTTTTTAAAGGAGATGGCCGCGTTTCACTCGCCATGACAATTGCCGCACCTATCAGAGTCTCTTTTTTGCAACGTTAACAGAGTCTCTTCAAGTAGACCCCTCCACTCTATCAGTGTCT
>JBKEFO010000103.1:0-10145 GCA_046709585.1 Marivirga sp. | reverse complement strand
GAAAAGTTGATCGAGTTAATGACAGATATTTTATTTAATCCAGCTTTTCCTGAGGAAGAACTTGATAAATTAAAAAAGCAAACCTTGTCAGGCTTAGCGGCTTCAAAGGATGACCCGAACGCGATGGCGTCAAATGTAAGAGGAGTATTGAATTATACTTTGGATCATCCCTATGGTGAATTTACCACGGAAGAAAGTGTTGAGAATATCACTTTAGAAGATTGCAAGCAATATTATGCAACTTACTTCAGACCTAATATAGGTTATATGGCTATTGTTGGAGATATCACTCCTAAAGAAGCGAAGAAACTTGTGAAGGCCTATTTTTCTAAGTGGGAGCAAAAAGAAGTGCCTAGCTTTAATTATGATACCCCTACAGCTCCTGAAAAAACTTTTGTTGCTTTAGTTGATAGAGAGGCTTCTGTACAGTCTGTTATTAATGTTACGTACCCTGTAGAGTTGACTGTTGGTTCAACAGATGTTATTAAAGCCCGCGTCTTAAATCAAATATTAGGAGGGGGTTTTTCTTCAAGACTAATGCAAAATTTAAGAGAAGATAAGGCTTTTACATATGGAGCTGGATCGTCATTAAGTTCAGATAAATTAATAGGAAGCTTCACTGCTAGTGCAAGTGTGAGAAATGATGTTACTGATAGTGCCTTAATCGAATTCATGGCTGAATTAGTAAAGATTCAGAAAGAAGGGGTTACTGAAAAGGAGCTTAATGCTGCAAAGGCTTCTATAATAGGGAGCTTTGCTAGGTCATTGGAAAGTCCTTCTACCGTAGCTTCTTTTGCGATTAATACTGCATTGTATAATCTCCCTGAAGCGTATTATGCAAACTACCTAAAAAATGTAAGTGCAGTTACCTTAGAAGATGTAAAAGCCATGGCTGACAAATATATCAAACCTGAGCATGCGAACATTTTGGTTGTAGGTAAAGGCAGTGATATAGCAGCGGGTTTACAACAATTTGGAGAGGTAAAGTATTTTGATGGATTAGGTCAACAGTACGATCCAAATGATAGAATTGAAATGCCAGCAGGCGTTACAGCACAAACCGTTATAACTGGTTACCTTAAAGCTATTGGCGGCGTAGAGAAGCTAAAAACAGTGAACAACATGAAAATTGTTTATACCGCTTCGGTTCAAGGACAGCAAATGGAATTAGTATCTGCAAAAAATAATAAAGCGTCTATGCAGCAGATGAACATGATGGGTATGTCTATTATGAATTCTGTATATGATGGTGAGGATGTTAAGACTGTTATGCAGGGTAGAGAAATACCTATTGAAGATGATAAGAAGAAAGATTTAGCGATAGAAGCAAAAATATTTCCTGAGCTATACTACGGTGAAATGGATATAGACTTTGAATTGACGGGTATAGTGCTTTTAGACGGTAAGAAAGCGTATAAAATGAAAATTACTATGCCTTCAGGTACTGAAACTGTTCAGTATTTTAACCAAGAGAGTGGTTTACTTATTAAAACTGTCGTAGGACCTGTAATCACTGAAATTAAAGAATATAAAGAGGTAGAGGGGGTTATGATTCCTGCTAAAATGATGATTAACCAAGGTGTTCAAATTGGTGCTGAGCTTAAGTCAGCTGAAGTGAATGCGAATTTGACCTCTGATACATTTGTCATCAAGTAAGTTATCTGAAAGATTAGCGTATAAGAGCCGAACAGTATGTTCGGCTTTTTTTATATGTAGCCAGCTACTTTGTAAGCAGCCATACCCATCCATTCTTTGAATAGAATATGCCACTTAACGAAGGCATCTGCGCTAGGTATAAACATAGAAGGAGCCACCATTTCATCATTTGTGAAATAGGTTGTTGGATATGCTTCAACATCAAAACCTTGTTTAGCAAATACCCGTGATGCCCTAGGTAGGTGGCTAGCGCTGCTTATTAGCAATATATTGTTATCAGATATTAGCTGTTTCAGCAACACAGCGCTTTCGTAGGTGTTTCTTGACTGGTCTTCTATAATAATTTTATCTTGAGGGAAGTTGATAGTGTTGAGATAGCTTTTTAATACCCTAGCTTCTTGTAGGTCTTTCCGCAAGGCAGTAGCCCCACCGCCAGCAATTACCAAGGTATCTATCTTTCCTTCGTAGAAAAGTTTTATGGTTTGCAACATGCGGTCGCCATTCTGGTGGAAATACACTCTGTCTTTTGGTAGCTTTAGCGTATTTGTCATGCCTGTTAATAATACGCCATACGTAAAATGTGCTTGCTTGCCTAGGCTGTTAACGGGTGTTTGGTACTTGCTCAGTAAGAAATTAGCTAGAAAGTCGTTTGTGAAGATCAGAAATAATCCGAACCCTATGTAGCTTAGGAACTTCCTATGTTTCCATTTTTTAAAAATGAAATACCCTGTCCAGAAAACGGCTATAAGCGTACCTGGAAGAAAGAGAAAGGAGATTGTTTTGGAGAGAATAAAAAACATGGATCAAATTTCCATCAAATTAATGAATTTTGATCCATGTATTGAATATTATCATTGTTTTTGAGGACGCTTTTTTACCATCAAGAATATGCTCACGATTAAATATATCCATGGAGCACCATGCATAACTAAATCAAAATAGTCTAGTAACTGCATGCCATTTGCACCACCAGCTATCCATTTTAGTTTTCCCCAGACATGGGGCTCAGAAAACCAAGGCATTAAACCCAATGAAAGTGACATGACTAATGGAATTTTAATTTTATTGAAATCCATTAGCTTATTAATTCAACTTGCTTCATAATACTTTGTGGATCCACTACCCCTGCTTGTCGCCATTTAATTTCCCCTTTTTTAAATAAAATAAGGGTAGGAATGCTTTTCACTTGGTACTTTAAGGATGCTTGCTGATTTTTATCCACATCTACTTTGATTACTTTAACTTTCCCTTTCATTGTAGCAGCTACCTCTTCAAGATAGGGCGCCATTGTTTTGCATGGTCCGCACCAATCTGCGTAAAAGTCTACCAATACCGGTGTTTCACCTTTTATTATGTCAGCGAAAGAGGCCATCTTATTTTGTTTGTATGTAACTGTTCCAGGCGTTTATACCACCTTCTAAATTGTATAATTGCTCAAATCCGTTGCTAGCCATGAAGCCACAAGCTGTTCCGCTTCTATTACCACTTCTGCAATAGACTAAATACGTTTTGTTTTTGTCAAGTGCTTTAACCGTATCAGCAAAATCAGGACCCATGATGTTAACTTGAGTAGCTCCTTCAATAAAACCCTCCACTTTTTCCTCAGGGGATCTTACGTCTAATACAATGGTATTTTCTTCTTTTGATAGTTTATCGAACTCTTCTGCGTTGATATTCTTATGACTCATATTATTGTTGTTTTATTTGTAAAGATACGGTTTTATGTTGTTGAATGTTTGTAACTGATGTTACAGAATTGACGAATAGTCCCATTCTATGTCAGCAAGTCTATTTTTCCTTTTAAATAATACTAATCAATATTTGTTAAGGAGTAATTGTAGCGTCTAGTTTTTAGCAACAGGCGCTCATATTCTTCCTGCTCAGTACCATTTGTAATAGCATACAATGCTTTATATATCAAACTTTTCAGGTGATCTCCTCCGCCAAGCTGTTCCAGCTTATTTAGGCAGTTTAGTAAATTAGTAAGATGAACAGCATTGGTCTCTTTAGAATTGTTCATCACATCATATGTGATCCCATATTTTTTAAAATATACATTATCGCTCGATTTTAAGCGATCAATTAGGGGCTGTACTTCGCTCGCATCATGATTCATTGCGATGCTAGACTCAATGAATAGCTCATAAAACTTTAAATTTGCGGGATATCTAAGATGAAGTTTTTTAGCATAATTGTAGGCTGAGTCTGCCTTATTTTCTATTCGCAGGTAAATATGGCTTAAATATATTAGTGCTTCCGTCTGCGCTAGATTATCTTCTTTCGTTAGATTTATTAAACCATTTAATCCTTTTGTTTTGTCGCCATCTTCAAAAAGCCACATCATATTGCTAAGCATAGGATTACTGTCTTGATAATACTGGTAGTAATAGTTGTATAGGCTTACAGCTAATAGCCATTCCGAAGCTATTTCGCTTGGAGACATTTCTAAATGTGGTTCAATGAGGCTATATAGGCTATACGACTCTCTAAAGGCTTGGTACAATTGGTTATTGTTGTAAAAGTATTCTGCTTTCAATAATTTATTGTTAAGCAAGAGGAGCGTATCTAAGGTGCTGTGTGGATCAAATGTAGTGGTAATATAATTCTGATAAAGTTTTAGTGTTTGCTCTCCTTGCTCGTTAATGGGGATATTATACCATCTGAGATATTGAGACATTAAAAAATTATATGCTTGAGGATATGCTGTACTGTCAATTGATTGAATGATTGAGGCAGTGGAGTCAAAGTTAAATTGATAGATGTTTTCGAGACCGTTACTAATTAATTGTTTCTCATTTATATGTTGGCACCGACCTTCTGAAAAGGCAAAGGTCATGAGAAAGCAGAAAAAAAGTAATTGTATTTTAATTAATCGTTTTTTCAATTTTTAGGGGTTATTAATCGGTTAGAGTACTTAATTGATGAGGTAGAATTAGATTAGTTTGAGCTTTACAGTTTTAATGGGAATACCATTAATATTTTTTTTTTAAACCTAAAAGGCCGTTAAAAGTCTTCAATAAATATGAAAAATCTAGGAAAGAATTGTCGAAAATCTATAACAACCATATATATTTGTTTTTATTAATCGAATTAATTGGTAATATTACTATATAAACATTCATTTAAACCATAAAGGATATGAGAAAAGTTTTAGCAGTATTATGTCTTACACTTGTTGTGGCAGTTACTAATGCGAATGCTTCTAACAGTTATTTTGTAAATGAAGCAGCTGTTGAGAAGGTATTTAAAAATAGCGTAGCTTCAGAGGTCTCTTTTTCTCTTACAGAGGATTTATTAATGAGTCAGAAATCTCAACTGGCAGATAACGATCCAATAGTGGCAATACTTTTAGACATCTTAGTAGGTGGTTTAGGTATTCATAGAGTGTATTTAGGAGGTAAAACATCTCTAATTTTAATATACTTTATTACTTGTGGCGGTATATTTGGAATTGTGCCTTTAGTTGATTTCATCGTGTTAGTTATTAATTACGATGACATTAGTGCCTTTGTAGGCAATGATAAATTCATCATGTGGTAATTAAAGTATAACTAGAGGAAAGGGTTGAAATTTTATTTCATCCCTTTTTTTATGCCCGTATTTAAAATTGCTTCAATTGGCTTTAGTCGTTCTGCAATGATTTCTTTGTTGTATTCTTCGGCAAGGTAACCGGCGTGTCGTGCACCTCCCATATAGAAGACGTAGAATAGGCTTACGCCAGTGAGTGTACCAGAGAAGTAATAGCCATTTAACAAACTGTATGCAGCAAAGCCTAATAGGCCTAATTGTATAGTTGAAGATGTTAATCCTCTTAATACCTTGCCAGCATACATTTGACCCACTCCTGGAAAAACTCTAGAGAGCGTTTCAGCTTTGTCAGGGCTTTTCAATTTCTGAGTCTTAAGAGATTCATAATCCGATATCAAATTATCACGGTCCGTTTGGGATAAATTTAAAGTCAACATCATTTCTTGTGCATTATCCCATTTTCCCAGTTGATGTAGGACCTTGACATAGAGAAATTTTACTGCAGAGGGCATTGTAGCATCACCAATTATTCTGTTTAGCCGAAGTAGGTAGTATTCTGATTTGGTATAGTTGCCTATTAGGTAATTGTTCAATGCGAGTTCATAGAAGAAGGTTTGTTGAAGAGAGTCACTAAGTAGAGTCGGGTAAACCCTATTCAAACTTTCAATAGCAGCTAGAAATGAGCTGTGTTCCTTATAGATTATGCTTTTTTGTAGCAGCAAGGCATTCTTATCTGCAATATCTCTAGATTCGAATATTTCCCGTTCAAGAAATACTAATTCTAGTGCTGTTGAATCATTTATAAGTTGGCTATTACTTATAAAGGGAACGGATAGGAATAAGCAAATCCATTTTAATCCTGTAATCAGCTGCTTCATTGTATTCATTATTGTAGTTTTTAACTGAAAGTGCACTTCCCCAAATATTCCCTATATGAAATAGCGAAAATAAGCTACCATAGGTAATAAATCGTGCGCTATTTACGCCATTTTTCTGATAGCTCTCCCATGTTTGTAAACCTAAGAACGCTGATATAACAAAGGAGTAAATAGCTTGCCCTCTTTTACCCGCATAGAACCTTCCTGCACCAGGTATTACAGCACTTAATAAGCCACCAACAAAGGGCGACTTTTCCTTTCTCTGTGAGAAATTATTGGCTATCTGAGCGAGTGACTGTCTTTCAGTTTCATAGAAGTAGTAGTCTGTGTTAATTAGCGTATCATAGGAATAATACTTCTTCAAATCTCTGTTAAGCAACGCTATGCCTGACAATTCAAAGTATTTAAAGCCTTCAGTTATGGAGTCAGTAGGGTTAATATCCTCTAAAGCTTTCCTTGCATCATCGTAGTTATCTAATTGATTTGCATTAGCACTCATCAGGAAACGGGTCTCATTATAGGCATTGAAACTTTGAGTAATCACGGTTAAGTTTTTATTGGATGCCTCGTATTCTTTTAATTGAAAATGTGACTTAGCTGTAAGGTACCTAAGCGAATCTGCAGATATTGAGTTGGCTGGACCTTCGTTAAGGTACTGGCTATAGCTAATTAGGTGCCTGAACTGTTTCGTTCTGTAAAGGTAGTTTAGGAATTCTGTATTGTTTTCTTGTGCTACGGTTGGCTGTAGGAAGTAGAGAAAACAAACTAAAATGAGATAGCCTTTATTTAAAATGGTATTGCTCAATATCTTCTTTTAATTTACCGTTTTCTGAAAAATGTAGTGTGCTAGTTTCTACCAATGAAATTCTATTGCATCGGCTCAGTCGTTCAATTGACAATATAGCGCCTCCTACTATGCCAAATTCATCCACTAATTTTTTACTGTAGTGAGAGCATGTAGTTTCAAAAACACAATTTGCAGCAATCTGAACACTTATGTTTTTTTGGTAAAAACTGATGGTGCCTTTATAAATCCAGTACAAAGGATTGACTTTATTCAGCCAGTTAACCGATGGCACATCTGCTGTTTTATCTACTTCCGTTTGTTGGTGATTTTGAATAAGCTCAAAGTCAGTTTTATGCTGTGCCTTAGCGGTGTAGGCCAATAGAAAAAAGGGAATAACTACAAAAAAGGTATAGTTACTTAATAAGTTTCGCATTGGAAGGAATTTGAAAGTTTAGCTTGTCCGTTGTTTCGCTTGAATCAAAAATAATTTGATCAAAAGTTGTTCTTGTTACTATGGAATCATTTTGGGTTTTAAAGTCTATACTTGTAATTGTCTTGGGTAATTCGATATAATTAAATGTCTCATAGGCACTGAAAAATATTTTCTTTACTATTTGATCATTTTCATCAGCATACTCAACGTATATGGGGTTATAATTGTCGTGCACTAATTTTATTTTCGAAAAATAAGCCTTCCCTTGCTCAGGCGGTGACCAGTTTGTCACAATAAATCCATTCTCAAAAAGTGTATTTTGCACTGTAAAGCCCATCTCTGACAATCCAAGGTCTTCTTTTTTGTTGTTCAAGAAATAATATAAATCATTGCTTCTTGTGCTATAATATGGATTGTCGGAGGTTACTAAGGTGTTGTTACGTCTATCATATATTGTTACATTACCCTTTTCATTGTTGATGATAACAATGTTATCAGGTTTTTCATAAATACTTACCATTTTACCATCAACTCCGAAATAGGTAGTCATTTCAAGGCTTTGCATTTTACCTTGATTGGCTTTTTTGATATAAGCTTTTAGCTGGATATTCTCAAAATATTGGCTGTATGCTTTAGTAGGGAAAACACATCCAGCGATGGTTATGATGCCAATAAGTAGTTGTTTTACCATGCTGTAAATGTTTAGCAATAAATGTAGTGATTATTTAAGAAAGTAGTGATTAATTATCGTGTCACTATTAATTTACAATTCTAGGGATGTCAATAGGCAGCCGACTTAGCAGCTCATAGTTTAGTTGATTACTTAACTCTCCAAAGCTGGATACGGTAACCTCTACTTTCTTATCCTTACCAATAAGTATCACCTCATCCCCTTTCTTCACATTTTTTATTTCTGTGGCATCCACCATGAGTAGGTTCATATTTATTGTACCTATCACAGCCACTCTTTTTCCATTTATAATAACACGACCTTGATTACTTAAGGACCTGGAGAAACCATAGGCATAGCCCACAGGGACAGTGGCCATCTTCATATTTTTTGCTGCTTGGTAACTTGTACCATATCCTATAAACTCTCCCATAGGGACCTGTTTAATAGACATTACCTTGGAAGTCCATCTAATAACCCTCTTCAGCGGATCTTTAGCTCTTGTGGAGGCTTGTATTTTGGCCCGTTGGTGGTATATAAAGGTTTCTCGGTTTGGCCAAAATCCATACAGTAGAATACCTACTCTTACCATATCCAATTGTGTTTCAGGATAGGATATAATAGCTGCTGAACAAGAAGTATGCTTGTATTTGGCAGTTAAACCAGCCTGTTCAAATAGCTGGACATAATTATTAAACAATCTAATCTGTTCTTGTATTCTTAAATAATTTGTGATGCTTTCTGCTCCAGCATAGTGTGTGCACAAGCCCTCAAGCTTCAGGTATTGTTTATTGTCCTGTATTAACTGAATTAATTCATCAATGGTATCGGCTTCAAAGCCAGTTCTATTCATTCCCGTTTCCACCTCAATATGGATTAGCGCTTGCTTTCCAGCTTCCTTTGCTGCTTCGATAGCGCTAGTTAGCCTGTCCAGCTCAAAGACATAAAAGGAAACACCATGATTAATGGCCCATGAAATAGCATCGTCATCTATCCAACCCATTATCATGACATGAGAGTTAGCATCTTTTACTTCACATACCTGATAGGCCTCATGAGCCGAGAAGACTGAAAAATGGTTTATTCCCTCCGCTTCAAATAGGGGTATCATTTGAGTTATTCCGTGTCCATAGGCATTTCCCTTTACCACGGCTGATAAAAGTGTATTGCCATTGAGTTGATTTTTTACAAATTTAACATTTTGCTTTACTGCCTTAGTTTCCAAATACAGCTTAGAGGTCGCTAAGATTTTGCTTTCAGGTTTTTGCATCTTCTAATAAATTTATAATACCTGCATATATTTTAGCACCAGTGAGGATAATTTCATCAGGGAAATCATATTTTTCATTATGTAAATTAGGGCAATTTATACCGGCTCCTAAGCCAAAAAAGACACTTTCTGTGTATTTCTTGTAGTGGCCAAAATCTTCGCTCCATTTAAATGGTTCAGGTTTTTCATCCATAGTTGTAGATTCATTTTTCGCAGCACGCCTAATTAAGTTGAATGCATTTTCGCTATTGATGGTACTCGGGAAGCTTTCGGTATAGCTAATGGTGAGTTCTAGCATTTCAGTTGTGGCTTCTTGCTTTACCATCTCCTCAGCTATAGCTACCAATTTAGCTAGGTCTTTGTCATTATTTGCTCGTAGGGTAGCTCTAATTTCAGCATAAGCAGGAGAGGTGCCAAATGCAATTTCACCCAGTGAAGCTTGGATTACCGTGCATAATGCAAGCTCATCGGAATCTAACTTCTCGATTATGATTTGTAAGTTTTGTATAATGTTTGAGAAAGCTGTGGCTGGTGAAATACCGTTTTCAGGCTCAGCTGCATGGCTATTTTTTCCCTTAAGGGTAATTATCATTCCCGTGGATGCTGGGGTAAATGTGCCAATTCGTGCTATTACTTCTCCAGTTTCGAAGCCAGGCAGATTATGGAGGCCAATTATATAATCTAACTTAAGGGCATTTTTTGTAAAGTGTTGTATCACCGCTTTAGCGCCTGTTCCTATTTCTTCTGCGGGCTGAAATATGAGATAAATAGTGTTTTTAAACTTGTTGTTGCTTACCAAAGAGGCCAGCGCTGCAACTATGGCGGAGTGTCCATCATGGCCGCATTTATGTGCTACTCCTTTTTTATTACTTCCATAGGGAAGGTCTATACTTTCATCTATCGGTAAAGCGTCGATATCAGCC
>JBKEFO010000102.1:0-10146 GCA_046709585.1 Marivirga sp. | reverse complement strand
ATGAAAACAACTAGCAGTACCTTATTACTTAAATTCTTTGCTGATAATAAATCCCCCATATCACATTAAAAAATGCCTAATATTTTTTCTCTTTTCATCTTTATTGGATCTGAAGGGTAGCGCTCATTGTATAACTTTACCAGCTCCGGCTCATACCGTTTAGAAAACTCAGGATCAAAATTGGCGTGCTTTAATTCTTCAAACACTTTTTTCCTTTTCCATTTGCCCTTGATCATCTTGTCTGCCACTTCATGCCTATACCTAATTCCCATTATGTTAATTCCTTTCAAAGTCTCGTCTTCTTTATGAAAAATCAATCGAATAGACTTCTCACCACTAGGATGCTCCCAATAAAAGTGTTCTTCCTCTTCCGTAGGGAAGTTAGATACTTGGCCATAAACCTGATATTCAATTTCCAAAAATTTTGCTGAATTGAACCATACACCTGGCTTATAGGCTGTTTTTTTGCCGCAAATAGTTTGCGCAAGTGTTTCACCATGCATTCTGCCGGTATACCATACCTGTTCTATATTCCTTCGGTCTGATGCAGGTGCTTTTTCAAATTCCGCACAATCTCCGATAGCATAAACGTTCTCTTGATTGGTTTCAAAATACTCATTTACCTTTATACCTCTGTTGATAGCGAGTTCACTTTCTTTTAGAAATTCTACGTTAGGTGACACGCCTACTGTTAGTCCTACAAATTGACAAGCTATTGTTTCTCCGCTTTTAGTGAGCACGCTTCCTACTCTTCCTGTGCCATCATCATTAATGGTATCTAACTCTTCCTCCAGCATTAGCTTGAAGCCTCGACTTCGAATATGCTTATTAATCATCTCTGATTCTTCTGGCGGCAGTACATTGTTCCAGAAACTGGCTTCGCGCACCAAGAATGTCACCTCAATACCACGGGTATGAAACATCTCACCCATCTCAATACCTATTAAGCCTCCACCAACAATTACAGCATGCTTAGTAGTGCTAGACAAGGCCTCCATACTTTGTAGGTCTTGGTAGCTGTAAAGTCCTTGAACGGCTAACAGATCTTGTCCAGGCCATCCAAATTTATTTGGCTTAGAGCCTAAGGCCAACACTAAGGAGTCATAAGAAAGCAGGCCTTCCACTTGCATAGTCATCCGCTTTTCAGCAAAATCTATAGTTGTCACCCTATCATGCAAAAGCGTTATTCTATTTTTCTCCCAGAAGTGATCCTCATAAGGTTGTGTGTGTTCAAACTTCATATGCCCCATATAAATATACATCAGGGCTGTTCTGGAGAAAAAATGCTTGGTCTCTGAAGAAATGATCGTAATGGCATCATCACTATGCTTTCGGATATTACGGGCAGCAGTAACACCAGCAACACCATTCCCGATTATAATTATATTCCTCATAGGATCCTTTAAAATTACAGTTTCAATGATAGCTTTATTAAAGATAGGCTTTTGTCTAATCAATGACAATTGCGCTAATCCATTATGAAGTTTATTCCGTATCTTCATTAACTAATTATAAATGTTCAAATAACCATGAGATATTTTGTTAAAACCTTAGCAATCTTTTTTATTCTGCTAAAGACTGTAACAGCAGAGATCCAACCCTTATCAAGCTTCAATCAGGCTGCTGATGCCTTCCTAAAGAAATATGTTGAGAAGGGTAAAGTAGACTACAAATCTTTAAAGCAGAATTTTTCTGAAGTGGACAAATTATACTTACAATTGGCTGGGATAAATTTAACAGCTGCCTCTAAAAATGATAAAATGGCTTTTTATATTAATGCCTATAATGTAATTGTTATCAGACAAATTACAGAATACTTTCCCCTGAAGTCTGCCTTAGATAAAAATGGTTTCTTTGATAAAGTAAGGCATCAGGTAGGAGGAGAAGAGTTAACCTTAGACCAGATTGAGAAAGGAAAGGTCATCATTCCGTTTAGAGACCCGCGAGTACATTTCGCTTTTTCATGCGCCGCAATTGGTTGTCCAGAGCTTGGCGATTTCGCCTACACTGCTGAGAATTTACAAGGCATGCTGGAACAACGAACCAGAAGTGCTATCAATAATCCGGAATTTATTATTGTAGACCCTGCTACTAAAGAGGTGAAGTTGTCTATGATCTTCAAGTGGTATGAAAAAGATTTTATGATAAACGAACCTAGCGTACTGGCTTATATAAATAAGTATAGGTCTACCCCTATTCCAGATGGCTATACTGTTAGCTATTACAAATATAACTGGGATTTAAATATTCAATAAGAAAAGATAAATACTTCCTACAATAAGTGCCTACTATTTTTAATGGTAGGCACTTTTTTTTCATGCTTTTAACGCCAAAACAAATATATTAACCATTTTTGCAGGTCAAAAAAAATTACAAATGTTAAAAGGAGGATTATTAGTATTTTTTGGAGCCTGCAGTTTTGGGATTTTAACCACCTTGGTGAAACTTTCCTATCAAGAAGGGTTTACCTTAGGTGAAGTCTCTGGGGTGCAAGTCTTGTTCGGAGCCATCATTCTTTGGGCTATTTTGTTGGCTACAAAGGTATTTCAAAAGGTATCCTTTGAATTCACATGGCAAAACAGCTGGAGGGTGTTACTTACGGGTATAAGCACTGGTCTAGTAAGTTTATGCTATTATAAATCAGTACAGGAGCTACCGGCATCAATTGCAATTCTACTACTAATGCAATCTACATGGATCAGCATGTTATTGGAAATTGTACTCCACAAGAAATTTCCAACAACAAAACAATGGGTAGCTGTTCTCTTTATATTAATAGGCACCTTCTTAGCTGGCAACGTCTATGACATCAACAATATACCTTGGAGCTTAGAAGGCCTAGGTTTCGGCTTACTGGCAGGTTTCTTTTATGCCTTATTTATTTGGGCCAACGGCAGGGTTGGAAATCAACTGGTTCCAGTACAGAAAAGTGCACTTATGATCACAGGTTCGTGCATTTTCATCTTTTTAATCTTCCCACCAGTATTTTTAGTGAATGGTAGTTTATTAAATGGGCTAGCTAGCTGGGGTTTTGTATTTGCCTTATTTGGCACAGTAATACCACCGCTTTTTTTCGCCTATGGCATCCCTAAAATCGGGGTGAATCTAAGTGCTATTCTAAGCTCCGCTGAGTTACCTGTAGCCGTATTTTTCTCTAGCTGGTTATTAGCCGAGGACGTGAGCCTTTTACAATGGACTGGTATAGGATTAATTATTTTTGCAATTGTATTCTCGAATTTGAAGCGCAAAAGTAGCCTAGCGTCAATGAGCTCCTAAGTACAATATGATAGATTCCACTTAGGTCACTATGAACTAAGCTGAACAGCTATCATCAGCACTGACGAATTAGCCTCACCCAAGTCTATTTACTAACATAGCCTAATCCGCCCTAGCGCACCATCATTCCCAGTGCTGCATCCTGATAGGTAGTGCAGCTTTGATCGGGACGCTTCTAGTTATAAGGATATTATAAGCAGTACTAAGGCAACATCTCGCAAAGCTGAAGGACTTACGTAAGTAAACACAAAGGCTGTGCTGTTGCTAATGCCTAACAATATGGCTAACCGGCCTAATAGTAATCTTCTGTGAAAACTTACAAAACACAAATTCCTGCTTTTTATAAAAGTTGTATTTCCTACTTATCTTGATAACTACAGATACGCTCAATTACTTCTGGTAATTAATTTAGAAAATGAATTGAACAGAATAATTTTTAAGAAACTTATGTATTAACAGGAGCCCGAAGCACTCGCCAACTAGAAATCCATTTGGCTTTAGTTACTTAAAAAAAATACAAATACATGCACTTGGAAACAGAGCTACTTATTTGGAGAAAGCTAACAATTAAGAACAGGTACAATGCTACGAAAACGTGCTGGAGTTGAAAATCAACAAGTGCAATCCGTTATTTCTTTCTAGTGGTTTTCTCAAAAGTCACTTCTTCATTTTCATATTTCAGAATATAAGTACCCCTAGGCAATCGTTGGATATCATAAGACTCCCCTTTTCCTCGCTTGATTAAGCGACCATTGGCATTTAACAGCTGAAAACTTACCTCTTCCGTAAATTCAATGGTCCAGTTGTCTTTATCGATGGCATGACTAACTTCTCTTTTATCGGAAAAGAACTTAAAAGAACCAGAAATGGATGGTTCATCCTGCGGGTGAAAATAGACTAATCTGTATAAATTATTTCCCGGTATATGCTTCACTTCTATGCTATGCTGGTTAATAAATATATTGCCCTTTGTTTTGACTGTATCCAGGGGTTCCCAAACATTGCCAATCTCCTTCTCAGCAATATAATAACCATTTTTATCCTCAAAGGAGGTTACCCACAGGAGCTCGTGGTCGTTCACGTAGAATTTGACCCATGAAAAAGATAAATCGTCTTGTATCACCTCAGGATTGATCAACTGCGGAGTGCACTTTTCCTGGTGCACAATTCTTAAAACTACCCGATCATTTAGTGATAAATGAGTCAAATCTATTTCTACAGCAGAGATATCCGGTTTCTCTGCTTGTATCTTCCCATTTACATAGATGGCCTGAATACAAAAAAATTTCTGGCCCTCTAGGTACATATTTCTAATAAATACATTTTGGCCATGGTAGAAACCGCGGATGTAGGTATCCTTGGCAACGCTGAGGCTGCTGCTACATAGTAAAAATAAAAAAAAGAAGACCTTTAAAATTCTAGGCAACATAATTATTCATATCTCAAAGATTCTATTGGATCAAGTTTTGAGGCTTTATGAGCAGGGTAATATCCTGATAACAGACCGACGGCAACAGAAATTACTAAACCAATAATCATCCATACCCAAGGTATTACAAAACCTCCATCTCCAATGAAAGAAGCAATACCATTACCAATTAAGATGCCAAAAATCACACCTGCAATACCTCCAATAAGACATATAACAATTGCTTCCCATAAAAATTGCAGTCTAATTTTTGTTGGAGTGGCACCAATGGCTTTTCTTATGCCAATCTCCCTTGTCCGCTCGGTTACAGATACCATCATAATGTTCATTAAGCCTATTGAAGCTCCCAAAAGAGTGATCAGACCTATTGTGAAGCCACCTATCCTGAGGTAGCCTGCAATGTCATCTAACCTATCGGCAAAAGATTCAGATTTTTCAATCTTGAAAGAATTTTCTTGCCCTATATCATCCCCTCTAATTTGACGCATTACACCGGTCGCCTCACCAATGGCGGTTTCCATTATTGTTGGATCTGGCACAGAAACAGTGATGCCATATTGTAGCTGATTGCTAGAAACAATGGTTGATAGACCTATTGGAATATAAACAGATTGATCAGGACCGCCCCCACCTAGCCCTCCTTGTTCTTTTATGATGCCTATCACTTTAAATTTACTGCCATAGAAGGAGATATTCTCTCCCAAAGGATTCTCATTTTCCTTAAATAATTTCTTCACAACATTAGACCCTAACAGAACTACAGGATTATTATTTTGAATCTCTATTGGCGAAAAATTCCTTCCCTCAGCAATATCGTAGGCATTCTGAAACAGGAAATTTTCATCTGCAGCGGCAATCCTAACTGTGGGTGTCGTTTTTTCTGATTGATATTTTAATTGACCATTCCTTGAAATATTTGTGTACAATGAAACCGATCCAGCAAAATTATACTTCGATTTAAAATTCACGGCCTCTTTGTAGGAAAGTGGCGGATAGCGCTTTTCCTGCTTACCTTGAGATGTTCCCCTCCGGCCGTCTAAACCTCTGGCTTCAATATCAAAATTATTTGCTCCTAAGCTTGCAAAGCTACTTCCAACAGAATTTTGTATCCCATCAATAGCCGTTAATATACCTACCAAAGAAGTAATGCCTATTGCTATAATGGCGGCAGTCAAAATCGTTCTTAATCTATTGCCTTTTATGGAACGAATTCCCTCTCTTATGTTTTCTGAATAATCCAATTGCTATTTATTTCTGATTTTTAACAATTAATCGCTAATTTTCACGATATACTTTACGAAATATAAGGACTATTATTTTAATGACTACAGAGATTTGATAATAGGTTTATATCGTACACAAGAAACCAGATACTCATTTTATGTTAAAAAGAGCCTCCTTCCTACTTATTTTATTGTGCTTTAGCCAGTTGACTGCCTTCGCGAACTTCATTGTAGTGCCAATGGATGAAACACAGACCAATCACTTAAAGGCTTATGGCATTGCCTACTGGGTACTCTCTAAGGACGTACCTGTAGATTGGCTATTAAACCACAGAGGTGGGAGCTTTTTAATTGACAGCAAGCAGGCCATTGTAAATGAATTGATCATCAGAGGAGTAAGCTATGAGATCATCTCTGATGGTACTGCCAGCCAACTATTAGACCAGATAGCCAGTCCTTCATCTAATAAAGATGCTATGAGACTGAATAAAGTGCCAGACATTGCAGTGTACAGTCCTAAATCCAAGCAGCCTTGGGATGACGCCGTAACGCTTGCCTTGACATATTCTGAGATTCCCTACGATGTAATTTTTGATGATGAAGTAATGACTGGGAAACTTGCCAATTATGATTGGCTACATCTTCATCACGAAGACTTCACTGGCCAGTTTGGGAAATTCTACCGAAATTATGCCAATCAACCCTGGTACATAGCGCAACAGCGAGAGCAAGAAGAGATGGCTTCAAAATATGGCTTCAAGAAAGTATCACAGTTAAAGTTATCTATCGTAAAAGAAATTCAATCATTCTTAACTGGCGGCGGTTTCTTATTCGCTATGTGCTCTGCTACCGACACCTACGACATATCGCTAGCGGCCGAAGGAGTAGACATAGTAGACAGAGTCTATGATGGTGATCCAGCAGACCCTAATGCACAATCGAAGCTGAATTATGACGCCACACTAGCTTTCAAAGACTTCAAACTAGTATTAAACCCACTCGAATATGAATATGCAGATATAGACAATAATAACGCTGATCGGCCTGGGATTAAGGAGGGAAACGATTTCTTTTCATTATTTGAATTCTCAGCGAAATGGGATCCAATCCCTACAATGCTGACTCAGAATCATCAAAAACTTATTAAAGGTTTTATGGGCCAGACCACAGCCTATAAAAAATCACTGATTAAAGCGGACGTCGTTATCATGGGAGAAACCTCTTCTATTGACGAAGTACGCTATATCCATGGCATCTATGGCAAAGGATTCTGGACATTCTATGGAGGACATGACCCGGAAGATTACCAGCATTATGTCGGTGAACCGCCGACCGATCTGAATTTACACCCTAACTCCCCAGGTTACAGACTCATCCTCAACAATATTTTATTCCCTGCAGCGAAGAAAAAGAAAAAGAAGACATAAAAAAAGCCCACCATATGGTGGGCTTTGTGACCTCGACAGGAGTCAAACCTGTAACCTCTTGAGCCGTAATCAAGTGCTCTATTCAATTGAGCTACGAAGCCATGTACTTTAGAAACTATTAATTCGTTCCTTAAATTGAATGCAAACTTAAATAATTAATCAGGATAAGAAAAGCCTTTTATTTATTTTTGCTGTCAATAAAATATTAACTTTGTTGCATACTACTAAAATTTATTAATCCTTTTATGAAAAAATCACTGATTATAAGCCTGTTACTTATTACAGTTATACAATTAAATGCTCAAAACACAGCAGAAAAAAGTTCTTTTGGGCCACGTCCAGATTTGGCTGGCGACTTAACATTAAGTTTTGGCATCAACCTATTAAATAACAATAATGTTGATGCTTTAGACTTAAAAGCATTCGGTAGTAACTCATTCTCAATAGGTTATATGTACCCTATTACTATTGGTAATTCAAATTTCACTTTTAATGGAGGTTTGAACTATTCTTTTGATAAATATGCTTTTTCGGAAGATTCCGCTAGAACATTGGTTTATTATCCTTCTAGCGCAGACGGTACGCCTTCTCGGGTTGACATTGAAGCTATTGGAACGGATATAATTGGAGTCGGCATTGTAGCGAAGTCGAAATTTGAAACAAACTATATTAACATACCTTTAGAGTTTAGGTACTATTTCGATAAAAGCAAAAAAAGCAATGGACTATTCATTGCTGCTGGTGCTAGCATTGGTTATTTAGTAACTGGTAAAACCAATATTAAGTATACAGATAATGAGCAAAGCAAGAAGATTAAAAGAAAAGAGTCTTTCGACCTGAACCAGTTCAGATTTGGCTCGCAGATTAGAGTCGGCATTAGCGGATTTGGTGCCTTCTTTCAATATGATCACTCAGAGTTGTTTAACCCCGGTAAAGGCCCTGAAAATACTTCAGCGACTCCTGTTAGATTTGGACTAAGTATTAACTTATTCTAATTGTAAAGTTATTGTAGCAAAAGGAGAAAGCTGGTTAAACCGGCTTTCTCCTTTTACTTTAGTTTCCTTTAAAGATAGGCTTACGTTTCTCCAGGAAAGCTTTTTTACCCTCTTTATAATCAGCAGATGAGCCTGCGATTTGCTGGCTGTACTTCTCATATTCTAGCATCTCATTTAAGTCGGAAGTTGCTGCTTTATTCAGCATCTTTTTTATCATCCCAATAGACTTTGTCGGTGCCTTGGCAAAATAATCAGTGCATTCTTTTACGGCTGCATCAAGCGCATCATCGGGCACTACTTTATTAATTATCCCCAGCTCTTTGGCTTCAGTAGCACTAATACGGGTACCCATAGCACACAGTTCAAATGCTTTCTGATAACCTATAAGTTGGGGTAGAAAAAATGATGAGCCACTATCAGGAACTAAGCCAATATTAACAAAAACCTCTATTAGTTTGGCTGATTCTTTGGCTATGATCATGTCACAAGCTAGTGCCAATGAGCACCCTGCACCAGCCGCAACGCCATTTAATTTAGCAATAATCGGCTTTGGTAATGCACGCATAGCACGAATGATAGGATTATATCTTTTTTCCAAAGAGTTATAAAACATGCGATCATCTTCGCCTCTGGCTGACTTCAAGTCTTGCCCTGAACAAAATGCCTTCCCTTCACCAGTCACCACCAATACTCTTACATTATCATCTTTTGCAGCTGATTTTAAGGCTGACAGAAACTCATAGCTGATCTCATCATTAAAGGCATTATAGAAATCTGGCCTATTAAAAGTAATGGTACAAACACCATCTGTTAAATCATACTTCAAATAATCGTACATGGATTTTTATTTAATTCAAAAATGAAACAATTGTAAAGTTAAGGCAGAAACCTAACAGATAGCCAAGCCATACTTGCTTATTATCATGTGCATTTAACCTCAATCTTGCAGTGCCAACCAAGCCAGCTATCAGCACAAAAAGACTCAATAGCCACAAAACGGCATTGGTTTCACTATTTGTTAGCAAAGCAGCAAATATTCCCACAGCGCCCCCGACAGCGATAGCATGTGCACTAATCTTCCAAAACAAAGTAATCAGCGTTAAAACTATTAAACTAGAGCTCACACCTAACAAGATGTAGCTAATTATGGGCGGAAACCTAAATTTAGTATAAAACAGATAGGTCGTTGCTAGATAAAACAAGGAGATAAAGAGAAAGGGGAAAAATCGCTCTTTTCGATCATCCATCTCTAGGTTACTGATAGTACGGGTGAACTTCAACAAAACCACCCCTATAAATGGAATAACAAAAGTAGTAACAAGCACCATGCTTATAAACCTCACACTTAAATCCATATTAAGGTTAAGTGAATAAGGAAGTGCTAAAATCAATCCAATGAAAACATAAGTGGTCATCAATAATGGATGAAATAAAACCGATATTACTTTGGCCAAGAAAGAATTCACTATAGTTCTTTTCTTAGTCTAGCAACTGGAATATTTAACTGCTCCCTATACTTGGCCACAGTTCTCCTTGCAATTTGATATCCTTTATCTTTTAAAAGCTTTTCTAGTTTATCGTCAGATAATGGTCTACTCTTATCTTCTGCATCTATTATAGATCTCAGACTATTTTTCACTTCTCTACTACTCACATCTTCCCCAGAGTCAGTAGCAATACCTTCGGAAAAGAAAAATTTTAGCGGGTAGATGCCAAAGTCTGTCTGTACTGCCTTGCTATTAGCCACTCTAGAAACGGTAGATATGTCCATGCTAATTTTTTCGGCAATGTCTTTT
>JBKEFO010000101.1:0-10262 GCA_046709585.1 Marivirga sp. | reverse complement strand
GGTATTGAAGGAGCCAAAACCGAGATCAATAATTGGAGAAAACTATTTCCCGACTGGCATGAAGAAGTAGTCGATGTTATTATCGAAAAAGATAAAGTGGTAACACGTTATAATTCCACGGGAAGACATTCCGGCACTTATGAAGGCATTGATTCGACCGGGGCTAAAATTATGATTGCTGAAACATCAATTTACCGAATAAAGGAAGGTAAAATTGCTGAACAATGGTGCTTTCCAGACGATTTGGGTTTAAAAAATCAATTATTAAAAGCTGTCAATCCTAATTAGTTCAGGATTTGAGCCTGCTGACAATTACGGACGAAGCTCAACTAATGCCAAAAACACAAACTTTAGACAAAACATAAAAAGAATAAATTATGAAACTAAATCTCAAAATCTTCTTCCTCCCTTTACTGATAATTTCAACAAACTCCATCGCCCAGGAATCATCAAAAGATCTCGCTACCAAAATAGAGGCTATGGCAAAAGTAGGAGCATGTTATTCACCATCATTTTCACCCGATGGCAGCGAAATAGCATTTATATCTACAATTAGTGGAATTCCACAACTATGGAAAATCGCAAGTACCGGAGGTTGGCCTATACAGTTGACAAATTTTAATGATCCTGTTTCCAACGCAGTCTGGTCACCAAAAGGGATGAGTATTGCTTTTCAACTTGCTCCCGGTGGTGGTATGAATAGCCAGGTTTATACGATCAAGTCCGATGGAAGTGAGCTTGAACAAGTTACAAGTGGTGGAAAAACAAATAATTGGGTCGGTACTTGGAGTAAGGACGGAAATTATTTGTCCTATTCTTCCAATGAAAATAATGCTTCCGGAATGGATAGTTATCTATATAGCATGGCAACTAAATTGGTTGAATTTAGCATTGAGAATGAGGGGATTGGTAACATCACTGATATAAGTAAAAAAAATGATCGGTTTTTATTATCAAGGCTGGCGAGCAGGGGAAGTAATGACCTATATCTAATTGATAAAGCATCTAATGAAACACTGCTCACTAAACACAAGGGGCCGGGTAGTTTCTATGGTGAGTTTTCTCCAGACGGAGAGATTTACGTTTCCTCAAATCTGAATAGAGATAAGATCGCGTTTGGAAAAATAAAGAACAAAAAAATTGAAATATTAAGCGAACGCAAAGATGCTGAGCTAGAGAACTTCATTTTTAATAAATCCGGATCAATGGCATTACTCGTGTGGAATGTTGCAGGGAAAAATGAGATAAGCCTTTTTGATATACAAAACCAAAAGGAATTAAGGAAAATAGATTTGCCAGTAGAGCAAGTGGGAGGAGGAGATTTTTCTTCTGATAATCGTTACTTTCTCTTCACAGGAAGTGGCTCTACAGAACCTGCCAATGTTTGGCTTTATGATTTTGAAAATGACACCTTTGTAAAATTGACCGAAAGCCCACACCCAGGTATAAATCTTGAACAGTTGATTACCCCGGAGTTGGTCAAATTCAAATCATTTGATGGTTTAGAGCTGAGCGGATGGCTATATAAACCCGGAATAGGCAATCAACCTTATCCAACTGTAATCAGTTATCATGGTGGCCCGGAGGGTCAGTCCCGACCATCGTTCAATTATACTTTTCAAGCATTATTGAGTCAGGGCATAGCCGTCTTCTCTCCAAATGTTAGGGGTTCTTCTGGTTTTGGGAAGCAATTCGTGAATTTAGACAATGGTGCATTACGAACAAATGGTATAAAAGACATTGAAGCTTGTTACAACTATGTGGTTAAATCTGGTTTTGCAGATGAAAGTAAGGTTGGAATTATGGGTGGGTCTTATGGCGGTTATATGGTGATGGCAGGAATTACGGAGTATCCTGATATGTTTGCTGCTGCTGCCAACTTATTTGGAGTAGTTAATTTCATTACTTTTTTTGAAGAGACTGAACCATGGATGGCTGCGATTTCAAAAGTTGAATATGGAGATCCTGACACTGAAACAGATATGCTAAGAGCGCTTTCGCCTATCAATAAGGTTGAAGTTGTTAAAACTCCCACAATTGTTTTACACGGGGCAAATGACACAAATGTGCCTGTTGTTGAGGCAGAACAAGTTGTAGAAAACCTTAAAAAGAGAAATATTCCGGTAGAATATATTTTATTTCCCGATGAAGGACACGGGTGGAGGAAAACTTCAAACAAGGTTATATCAACTGTGTCAATCGTTAATTGGTTTACGCGCTACCTAATTGAAAAGTAATACTTTATATAACAAAAAATAAACGGCATTCAAACGACCCTTTATTAAAGGCGTTAGTTAACAAAAGAAACCACCTATGAAAAATCTGATAATTTCAATGCTATTTGTAACAGCGATTGGTTGTACTCAATACACAGATAAGCAAATAAATGCTCCAACTGATTTTCAGCAATTATCAGACGACTACCTCGAAGTCTTATGGAAGCTATCACCCGGATGGGCCAGCTATGCGGGCCTTACCCGCTACGATTCCATTTTAAACATCAGTACACGTAGTCACTTAGAAAGCTCTAAAACTACTAATGATAGTTTATTGAAGGTGTTGAAAAGCTATCCTACCGATAAGCTTACAAGTTTAGATAAGATAGACCTTGAGATGATGAAAGACAGACTCAACTGGAATAATTGGATTATGACTCAATTGAAACCTGAAGAATGGGATCCCTCTGCCATAAATGTTGGAAATAGAATAGGTATAATTATGAATCGCGCAGATAGTATGAACGCCAAACTCAAAAGTATTTCTGTTTTACTATCCAAAACACCTGAGTATTATCAATTGGGTTTGACTAATCTTAAAATACCTTCCAAACCTCATCTTGACCTTGCCATTCTGCAGAACAAGGGCACGCTCAATTACCTTTCAACGCTAGAGACTTCTGTTGAAAATGCCACCATAACCACTACTGAAAAGGAATCTATCATAGCCAATATCAATGGAACAAAAACAGCAATAGAGACCTACATAAAAGCGCTTAAGTCAATAATTGAAAACGAAAATTACAGGGATTCCCGCATAGGGGAAGAACTATTTGAACAAGAGTATAAGTTTCAAATCAACTCAAGTTATACAGCCCGGGAAATATTCCAAAAGGCACTGGCTGAGAAAGCAGAATTACTTCGTCAGATGGTCGCCATTAGCGATACCCTCTGGAATAAGTATTTACCCGAAGATTCAAAGCCTAAAGATTCATTGCTTATGGTGAAAAATCTGATTGATAAAATCGCGGAAAATCATGTGCCAAGAGATAGTTTATTTTTTGAAATAAATCGTCAGGTAAAGGAATTGGCTGCTTTTGTGGATGACAAAAACTTACTCACGCAGGATCCAACAAAGCCACTGAAGGTACGTGAAACGCCTGAGTACATGAGAGGTATTGCAGGAGCTTCTATTACCCCTCCCGGAGCTTTTGAAGAAAATGGGACTACTTTCTACAATGTGACGCCACTGGACAACTATACGGAAGAAGAGGCAGAAAGCTATTTGCGTGAGTACAATTACTACATTTTACAAATTCTAAATATTCATGAAGCCATTCCAGGCCACTATACCCAGTTAGTCTACTCTAATAAGTCTAAAAGCCTCATTAAGTCGATCTTGTATAATGGAGCCATGATAGAGGGCTGGGCTAACTACACTGAAATTATGATGCTCGAGGAAGGCTACAATAACTCCCCTGAAATGTGGTTAATGAGAAATAAATGGCATCTGAGAGGTGTCACAAATACGATACTTGACTATAGCTATCACGTGCTGGGGTTAACGCAGGAAGAAGCCATGTTATTAATGAAAGAGGGGGCCTTCCAGGAACAGGCAGAAGCAGAGGAAAAATGGATACGACTTACACGAAGCTCTGTTCAACTATCTTCCTATTTTACAGGATTTACACAAATCTACTCTTTAAGGGAAGAGATAAAAGCGAAGAAAGGTGAAGCTTTCAACCTCAAAGAATTTCATGAAGAGTTTCTAAGCTACGGTAGCGCTCCTGTAAAATACATACGAGAGTTTATGCTCCAAAACTAACTTCGTCATCTAACATACGGTAAGCTCAATGACTATACGTGCCGCGAGTAGTTTTCAGTGCTAAACGGTAATTTTAGTCCATTTGTAAAAATGAGTAGCTAAGGTAAAAAGCATGGTGCTATGCCCATTACAATTCAGTTAGTATTTAAAAAGTGCGGACTATAAAACGATAGCGCCAACCCATTTAATTTTTGACAACCTGCTTAAAATAGGAATAGCCATGATTTCTTGCATGAGCTCATCTAAAGTTCCGTCAAACCCACGCTAAGCTTATATTTTTACTATTTGGAATAAAACGGGCCCAAACCACCTTCAAGGCAAAAAGATTCTGACAAGAAAGCTATTTTGAAGAATACTCCTTCACTGTATTGATAAAATGTTTAACCTTATCAGGCTTTAGGTCTGGGTATAGACCATGACCTAAGTTGGCTATATATCGGTCTTTTCCAAAGGCATCTAACATCGCTTTTGTGTTTTTAGTGATGCTATCATAGTCACCATAAAGCGCACATGGGTCTAAATTACCCTGCAGTGTTTTATTGCCCACTCGTTTTCTTGATGCAATAGGGTCCAATGTCCAATCAAGCCCAATGGTATTATAATTTAAGGCCGCTAATGCTTCTAGCGCATAATGTGCATCTTTGGCAAATACGGTTTTTGGTACGTCGGTAATAGCTTCGCCTATTTGTTTGATATAAGGAATAGCGAATGCCTGGTATTGCTGCGGCGACAATATACCTGCCCAACTATCAAAAAGTTGCAGCATGTCAGCACCAGCTGCTGCTTGTGCCTTCAAATAAAGAATAGTGCTATCGGTAATCATTTGCAACAGCTTATGCGACAAAGTAGGGTTTGTATAAAGCATTGCTTTCGCCTTGGAGAAAGTCTTACTGCCTCCTCCTTCAACCATATAAGCGAAAATAGTCCAGGGCGCTCCAGCAAAGCCGATAAGGGGAACTCTTCCATTTAATTCCTTTTTTACAATTTTGATGGCATCGGTCACATAGCTTAAACTTTCCTCAGGGTTAGCCACGTATAATTGCTCCAAGTCTTTTTCCGTAGCCACGGTCTTTGGGAAGTGGGGTCCTCTTTTTTCTACCATTTCATAGGGTAAACCCATGGCTTCTGGTATAACCAATATGTCGGAAAAAATGATGGCGGCATCTACACCTAATATGTCCACAGGCTGTATGGTCACTTCTGCTGCTAACTCGGGCGTTTGCGCTAACTCAATAAAACCACTTAATTTATTTCTCACCGCTCTGTACTCAGGCAAGATTCTTCCTGCCTGACGCATCAACCACACGGGTGTTCTTTCAACGGCTTCTCCTTTTGCTGCTCTTAATACTAAATCGTTTTTCAATACCATAATGCAAATATAAAAGCCTTTTCTTTCTAGATTTTATAGAATGCATAAACTTTTGCGTTTATTTACCGATTAAGCAAGTAGAACTAAAGCGAAAGACCATGGCGATATTATTTAATGATTTTAAGGAATGGAAAGCCTATTGTGAAGAGAAAAATGTGAAGCTTTATGAACCAGTATTAGAATACGAAAGCGAACAGAAAGGCCGCGACGAGCAAATGGTCTGGAATGGCTTACAGCAAGCATACGATGTGATGCGTGATGCAGTAAAAACAGGCTTAGAAGAGGAAATGACTTCTCGATCAGGGATGATTAATAATGGTGCAAAAAAAGTATATCAAAATAAAATATCTGTTTTGGACCCCTCTTTTCAAAAACTAATTGCTCGGGCTTTGGCTGCTAAAGAAGTAAATTCGTGTATGGGCCGTGTCGTTGCTGCTCCTACTGCTGGCGCTAGTGGAATATTACCTGGCACCATGTTTACTTTACAAGAAATCCATGAATTATCGGATCGAAAAATATTAGAAGGCCTGTTGATAGGCGCGGGTATCGCATTAATTATTGAGCAAAAAGCGTCTTTAGCTGGTGCTGTCGGTGGTTGCCAAGCTGAAACAGGTAGTGCTGCAGCCATGGCTGCGGGCGCTATAGTATATTGCTTAGGAGGAGACATAGATCAAGTTTTTAACGCTGTTGCCATTACCATTCAATGTATGCTAGGGCTCATTTGTGATCCAGTAGCTGGCCTTGTAGAAGTGCCTTGCGTAGTAAGAAATGCAAGCGCAGCAGCGATAGCCAACTCTTCTGCCCAAATTGCTTTATCTAATGTAAGTGGTGTTATTCCAGTAGATGAATGTATAGAGGCAATGGGTGAAGTGGGTAACAGCATGGAGTCTCGCTACAAAGAAACAGCCATGGGCGGATTGGCCGCAACAATGACAGGTCAACAGATCTCTAAAAGGGTTTTGATACAAGATATTGAAATGCTAGAAGATGACGACGCAGACCAACAATAATTACATAATGACACTGATGGTATAAAAAATATAAACACCCAATAATATCAATCCTTCATAGCGATCAATTTTTTTATTGATTGCCATAAAAGGAAATAGCACCAGCGTTATTGCTAGCATCCAAATCATATCTGAATTGAGAATGATAGGGCTCACATGGATCTCTTCTATTAAGCTGGTAATTCCTAGAATGGACAGAATATTAAAAATATTAGACCCCATTAAATTACCTAAGGCTAAATCCGTTTCTTTTTTAAAGGCCGCAACAATGGAAGTAACAAGCTCTGGCAAGCTAGTGCCTAGGGCCACTACTGTGATGCCTACTATGCGCTCACTTACTCCTAGGTATATAGCCATATCTTTGGCACTATTGACAAACCAATCTGATCCGAAATATAGACCTATTCCACCGATAGCTATTAATCCGACTTCCTTATAAATGCCTGTTTTACTCGCTTCTGGCACATCGTCAACTTCTATGCCTAGGCTTTCAATACTCGTATTGTTTTTTCTAGACCTTCTAATAATAAACACAAGATATAGTACCAAAATTATCAAGAAAAATATGCCCTCATAGCTATTTACAAAGCCTTCTCTGACAACAAAATAAAGCAATAGCGAAGAGCCCATGGTCATGGGCCAATCTATTTTAATAGAGTCGCTATTAACGTGAATAGGTGCAATTAAGGCTGTAATTCCTAAAACCAAGGCTAAATTACAAATGTTAGAGCCTATTACATTACCCATGGTAATGTCTGGGCTTCCCGTTAAAGCTGCCTGTATGCTTATAAGTAGCTCCGGCGCGGAAGTACCGAAGGCGACAATAGTGAGACCCACCACCAAAGGTGAAATTTTAAAACGCAGCGCTATTCTAGAGGCGCCCCGCACCAATAAATCTCCCCCAATAATCAGCGTTATTAAGCCTACTATCAATAAAGCAGTGTTACTTAACGGCATCAATGTGTATGTTTAGCTCCATAACTTAAATCTCCAGCGTCTCCAAGTCCAGGGAGAATATAAGACTTTTCATTCAGTCCTCTATCCATTGCCCCTAAATAAATATCATAATCAACCGTAAGCTTCTCCTCCAAATATTGTGCTGCTTCCGGTGTGCCTATTGCACAAGCTATAATATATTTATCGGCTTTGCTTACCTTTTCAATATGCGCTATAGCCTCCACGATCGATTTTCCGGTGGCCAACATCGGGTCAGCTAATATAACGGTCCTGTCTTTGGTGGGTGGCAATGCCTCATATCCTATTTCTATTGTAAACTCCGTTTCCGAATGGTGCTTTCTATAAGCACCAATAAAACCTGAATCGGCATGGTCAAATACATTTAAAAAGCCTTGATGAAATGGTAAGCCTGCTCTTAAAACACTAATTATGATGGGAAACTCATGAAGTAGTTGTATCGGCGTTTCTTCTAGCGGAGTGGTGATGCTCTTTGTCTGATAAAATAAGGTTTTTGATATTTCATATGCTAAAAGTGACGCTATTCGTTCTAAATTACGCCTAAACCTTAGCCTGTCTTTCTGAATTGCTTCTTCGCGCATTTCGGCTAAGAAATGATTAGCAATGCTATTTTCCTTGTTTAAGATAAACATCAATACGTTTGGGTTCGGTAAATCTGATAGTCTCTAAACCTAAATATAATTTTATTTTTTTAGAAATAAATAAAAAGAAATCATTATCCCTCCTGCAAAAGCTTTTTACCTTTGCAGACTATGGATTACTCATTACTTAAAACGCTCTGCACAATACACGCCCCTTCTGGTGAAGAAGGTCCTATGAAGGCTTTTCTATTAGAGTATATACGTTCCAAGCAATCGGACTGGAAAGTACAACCAACCGTTTTAGCTGGTGAAGATTTGCAAGATTGTGTCGTGCTTGTTTTTGGCAAGCCAAAGACGGCAGTCTATGCGCATATGGATTCCATCGGCTTTACGGTACGCTACGAGAATCAATTGGTCCCTATTGGTGGGCCTGAGGCTAAAACCGGTTATCAACTGAAAGGACATGACTCATTAGGCCCGATATCTTGTAAAATGGAGGTAAATAAAGAAAACCATGTTTTATATCAGTTTGGTAGAGGAATAGATACAGGAACTAGCCTTACATTTGAAAGTAATTTCAGAGAAGATGATGAATATGTGCAGTCTTGCTACCTCGACAATAGATTAGGTGTTTTTAGTTGCCTACAGCTTGCTGAAACATTAGAAGATGGAATGATTATTTTTTCTTGTTATGAAGAACATGGTGGCGGCACAGTACCTTTTCTTGCTAAACTAATGTACGAAAAGTACCATGTAAAGCAGGCGCTAATAGCAGATATCACTTGGGTAACAGAGGGCGTAAAACATGGAAAAGGGGTCGCTATTTCTATGAGAGATAGAAATGTGCCTCGGCAAAGTTACATTCGAAAAATTATTCAACTAGCCGAAGAGAGTGGCGTTCCCTATCAGCTAGAAGTAGAGGGCGGTGGTTCTAGTGACGGTAGAGAACTGCAGGAATCACCATACCCAATAGATTGGTGTTTTGTTGGTGCCCCAGAGGACAATGTACATTCACCGCATGAAAAAGTGCATAAAAAAGATTTTGAAGCTATGCTTGAGCTATACAAAACACTAATGGCTAAATTGTAAAAATATGATTACAATAAAAGATAAAACATTCGTCCCCTACATATCCGCCACTCAAATTCAGCAAAGAATAGAGGCATTAGGACAGACAATCAGCGCTGATTACAAAGGGAAAAACCCCTTGATTATAAGCGTATTAAACGGTGCCTTTATTTTTTCCGCCGATTTATTGCGTGCTTTGAGCATAGATGCTGAAATCACTTTCATCCGCATCTCTTCCTATGCGGCCCTACAGTCAACAGGAAATGTGAAGGAATTACTCGGTCTAAAAGAAAATATATTCGGAAGGGAAGTATTAATAATCGAAGATATAGTAGATACGGGAGAAACATTGGCTTACTTACAGGAGGTCTTTAAAGAGTTAGGCCCTAAGTCGCTTAAAGTGGTTTCATTACTGCACAAACCAGAGGCACAAAAAAAGGCCAACAGCCCAGACTATGTAGGTTTTGATATCCCTACAAAATTTGTCGTCGGCTATGGCCTCGATTATGATGGACTGGGTCGAGGACTAAAGGAAATATATCAATTACACGAAGATTCTTAAATTTCTTCAGAAATCTATTATATTTGATTTTTCAACAATATAAAGTATGTTAAATATTATATTATTTGGCCCTCCTGGAGCAGGAAAAGGTACACAAAGCGAGAAAATAATCAATAAATATAAGCTAACGCACATTGCTACTGGGGATTTATTCAGAAAGCACTTAGGCGAAGGCACCGAGTTAGGCAAGCTGGCACAACAGTATATGGACGAAGGTAATTTAGTCCCTGATCAAGTGGTAATCGGCATGGTAGATGAAAAGCTTAAAGAGGGTGCTGGTAGCCACGGTTTTATTTTTGACGGTTTTCCGAGAACTGTACCTCAAGCAGAAGCCTTAGAGACTTTGTTGAAGCAAAAAGGGCAGGCTATAGCTGGAATGATTGCTCTTGATGTTCCTGAAGAGGAGTTAAAGGCAAGAATTAAAGAACGTGGTAAAACATCTGGCAGAACAGATGATCAAAACGAAAAAAAGATTGAAAACAGAATTAAGGTGTATCTAGACGAAACACTACCTGTAGCCAACTATTTCGGACTAAAAAATAAGTTCGTAAAAATAGAGGGTGTGGGAACGATTGACGGGATATTTGAAAATATTAGTACTGAAATAGATAAGCTGAAGTAAGGCGTTTTATTCCAATATTTCATGAAAGCCTTTT
>JBKEFO010000100.1:0-10293 GCA_046709585.1 Marivirga sp. | reverse complement strand
CGGGCAATTTTTTGACACTAGCTCAGTTTGGGGACCGACTCGCGGAAGAGAATTATATCTTGGCGTTCGCTTTAAAATCCCAAATGAATAGGAAAAAACTATCCTCTGCACAAAAGCAATTTTTTAAATTGACTAAATAAACTAATAGCGTGTTTGAGAAAAGCGCACTAACTAGTACTTTCAGCAGCTAATACCCTAATCTTACAGAACAATTCTATATTGGTAGCGTAAATCATGGAGGACCTTAGCAGAAATTAAAAGTTAATGTATAAGAACTACTTATGAAGAAATTAATATTTACCGCCTCATTATTTATTTCAATAAACATTTATGCGCAAACAAATACAGAAGTTTTTCTATTGGATATTACAGCTTTAAACGAAAAAGTGGAACTGGTGAATCTTAAAAATATCTCCAATAACGAAGGCTATGATAATCAACCTTCATTTTATGATGCTAATACTGTTCTTTTTTCTTCCACAAGAAATGGTCAAACCGATATCAGAAAATACAAGATCAGCACAGAAGAGAGTACTTGGATAACAAATACCACTTTTGGAAGCGAATATTCACCTTTAAAAACCCCCAACAGAGAAGCTATTTCTGCAATCCGTGGAGATAAGGATGGATTACAGCGCCTGTACGAATATAATCTAGCAAATGGCGTATCTGAAGTTCTGCTAACTGATTTAAAGGTAGGCTATCACCTTTGGTTCAATTCCATAATCTTGGTCTCCTCAGTTTTGGTTGACAATAGGATGGACCTGGTGCTGTCCAACCTAGAAGATAAGACCAATACAACAGTACAAAAAAGTGTAGGCAGATCATTGCATAAGATTCCCAATTCTAATTTGATTAGTTTTATAAGCTATGAAGATGAGGTGGCGTCTATCAAATCTTTAGATCCCATTTCTGGTCTTATCAGCACTATCATAACATTGCCCGATCCAATTCAGGATATTTGCTGGCTAACGGATAAGATAATTCTGATTCCTAATGGTAAAAATATTAACCAGCTCCTAATCACTGACGGTACTATCAGCATTTTTCATCACTTTAAAGAAGAACAGATAAAAGGGATTTCAAGGATTGCAGTAAGTGCAGATGGTAAGCATCTGGCACTCGTTTCTGAGGAATAACAAATTGACGTATTAAAAGTGGACTACTAAAAAAAACGGCTCGTTCGTACACCATATTAGCCCAAAGAATATCGCATCGGCGATCACTGCACACGACAAACGTCACTTAGCGGGATATGCATTACATTGCTAAGAATAGTAACTTATACTAAAAAGCAAATGACTATTCCTTAAAAGCCAATCATATCCCTCTTCACTTTTAGCAATACTAACAGTAGAACCCCCCGCCACAATCTAGGGAATTGGGCATTGCAATTCATGCTTACTAATTAGCGCTTTAGGAATTTTTAAGTGCTTCTATATCTGCTATGGTTTTGGCTAAGGGATCACCTAATAATCTAGCTCCATCTTGGGCTATGAAAAAATCTTCTTCTACCCGCATGCCTCCAAAACTTTTAAACTTTTCTACTTCACTATAATTCACAAAATCAGTGTATTTACCCTGTGCTCTCCAAGAGTCAATTAAGAAAGGGTTAAAATAGATACCAGGCTCCACCGTAAGCACATTTCCCACTTCCAGTTCTTTTCCCAAACGGAGTGATTTCAAACCAAATTCAGTACTTTTTTGAATCTCTTGCGTATATCCCACTAGTTGTTCTCCAAAGTTTTCCATATCGTGCACATCCATCCCCATAAAATGACCTAATCCACATTGAAAGAATAGCGTATGAGCACCCGCATTTACTGCATCCACCGTATTTCCTTTCATAAGCCCTAAACCTTTTAAACCTTCCACAATTCTACTACAAGCTAATAAATGAGCATCTCTGAAAAGATACCCAGGTTTTAAGGCTGCAATAGCTGTCTCATGAGCGTCCAGTACTATGGAGTAAATTTCACGTTGCAAGGCATTGAACCTCTCGGCTACCGGAAAAGTTCTGGTCATATCCCCAGCGTAATTCATCGCTGTCTCAGCACCACAATCACATAAAATGATATCACCATTTTCTACCACAGCTTGGCTTGGGTGATTGTGCAGATATTGCCCATTTTTGGTTAGAATAATAGGAAAGGATATGTTGCCACCACCAGCAATAGCAATTGCCTGGAGCTCGCCTGCCATCTGATTTTCAGTAAGACCATGTTTGGTGTTTTTTATTGCATGACGATGCATTGAAGCGGTGATATTTACTGCTTTATGTAGCTCCTTTATTTCCTCAGCAGATTTAATAGCACGCTGGGCAACAACTGCCCTAACGAACGCAACAGAATAATTCATTCCTATCTGCGCTACAGGAACCCCAATGAGATCACTGATTTCAATAGTTACTTTACTTCTATAAGGCGGCAAATAATGTAAAGCGGCGCCTCTTTGTTTTGCTTTTTGTAGTGTGGCCTGCAATTTAGACATTGGTTGCACCACCCCAATATTGCATTTCTCAGCCAAACTAGCTAAAGGTTCTGCAGCGCCAACCCAAACCATGTCTTCTGGGGTCAAATCATCTCCAAAAAGTAATTCTTTGTCTGCATCCAAATCGATTATCACATAAAGATCGGGAAGCTTTATTCCAAAATAATACAAAAAAGTGCTATCCTGTCTAAATGGATACCAATTGTCTTTATAATTCATACCTGTCTCCTTATTTCCAGGGAAGATCAGGATTCCAGATTTCATTTCTTTCCTTAAGGCTTCGCGTCTAGCCACATAAGTTTCTTTTGAGAACATCTATTCTTTCGTTTATAGTTAACTCATTCTACTCCTACATAATATTGGTATGCTATCTTCCAACGATTGTAGCAGTTTTGGTGATTATCCAATATAACAAGATTTTGCTGTTCCGACGATAGAATAAACTTTATATGGTATAAATTTCCTTTTCAAAGCCATAGGACAGACGATGCCTTTCCTCTATTAAAAAATGTACTAAGGAAAAAAGCAGCTTAAGTAGCCTTTGTTAGCCTCCTATTGGTTTATGAGATACTGTCCAGATTACCCATTGCAGGTAATGAGTTGAAACACATTATGAACCCAATTAAACGATTAAACTACTAGCGCATATTTTTGCAATAATGCTAAAGAAGTATAATCCAAAGCTTTACTGTGCGTTGCTTCAAGAACTACAAAGGGTGCTTTACCTGCCTGTTCTGCCTCTAACCACCTAGAAATACATAAACACCATTTTGATCCAGCTTTCAGGCCTGGGAAACTCCATTCTGGGATCGGAGTAGAAAGGTCATTTCCACGAGATTTTGTATACTCCAAGAATTCTTGCGTTACAACAGCACATAAAATGTGCGTACCGGAATCCTCTTGAATAGTTTTACAAAAACCATCTCTAAAATATCCTGTAGCTGGATTATCACAACATGACGCCAAGGGCGTGCCAAGGACATTTAATTCATTACTTTGTACCATAGTCCTATGAACGCACCAGCCTTGCTGCTTGTTTTTTATAACTCTAGTTAATTACCATAGCAGCTACTCATATTTAAATGAGTAATCAAATATTATTAACATCATTCTAACTTCTTCAAATGTGACGACTTATGATACTATCTCGGATTTTATTATTTTTAATTACAGCTACAAGAAGGTGACTGCTTTGATGCTTTTGAAAAATACTAAGTTAAATATTCGCCATTAAAACCAGCGGTGCAGAGACTTCATGACTTTAGTTAGCTGACCCGATCTGGAATATCTTTGTCGTGATTTCTCTCTGATAAACACTATTGAAATATACTAAATAATAGCAAAAGCAAACTAGCCCCTAAAAGCTCATTTCAGCACATATGATAAATACATTAAAATCTACCAAAAGTGAATAATACCATGGCTATATCTTAGGAACACTACAGTGATATGGGACCGAAATTTCTTGTTATACGAATTCAAAACTTTTATACTAATGTATTCTGCTTCAAGCACTACAAACAACACTATATACAGAATCATAGCTGACTCCGTGCATCTCAAAACGGTCTGTATTAATAATAACTCCGCCAGGCCACTACTTTGGCTATCTGGTAAATCGACTGATCATTGTTTTCTATTCAGCTACAATTCATATATTTAAAGTACTGAACAATAAAAAAAATGGATGTTGAAAAATAAACTGAACTCAAATTCATTTGAAATAGAACGATTAAACAAAGAATGTTATGATTCAGCGATATTATTTCTTGAAAGTGTATTTAACAAAGAGCAAAATATTCCAAAAGAACTGATACCTCTTGACAATGAAAGTCAAAAATGGTGGTGCATAAGAAATCATGATGAGGTTGTAGGAATTGTTGCTGCTTGGGAAAGCAAGTCTGAATGGCATTGGGGCCGACTAGCTATTCATAAAAAGCTCAGAGGACTTGGCTTGGGGAAAAAAATTGCACTGAAATCTTTAGAGGAATTATTCAAAATTGGGATAGAGAAAGTTAAAATTGACGCTAGAGATATAACAATTGAGATAGTCTTACATATGGGTGGTACAGTAACTGGCAAAAAGACCAACTTTTATGGATACCCTATAACACCAATGACGATTCAGAAAGAAGATTTTATTAATAAAACGAACTACAAAAGTATCTAACACAAAATCAAGTGCCGTGGTAATTGGTCCAGCTTGAATCCTTTAGCTACAATTTAAAAACAAAAACACCACTAATGAAGTACAAAGAACTATCCGGATTAACAGATCAAGAGCTGTTAGAGGAAGCAAAAAAACTGAAATCAACTGCCACAATGAATGCTATATTAATTGGATTTTTGATTGGCATTATAATTTACAGCATTTTGAAGAACAGTATTGGACTATTCACATTAATTCCTTTATTTTTTCTTTTCAAATTATTAAATAAGAAGAATAAACCCTTGGAGAAACTATTGAAAGAACGAAAATTGAAATAAGCAACGGGACAGAATAATAAAACTACAAAAAGAAGAAGCATTCCATCGCATACAATAGCAGCTATAAGCTAGCACGTCAAACTTAATTTAAACCCTCTTTCATCCAGAATGTACAAGACATAATAACGAGCTTATTTCTTCCTTAATAAACAACTTCATTTTTTGTCAGATGAAGTTTCTCGACAGCAAAATTTTCAATAGCCGCAATGACAGATGGCACATCATTAGAACGGTAATAACAGCCTATCACATGTGTACCAGCTTCTGGAATAGAGATAGCTTGCTTTAAACTATCTGGTGTACCAAGCTGCTCATGCATGTTAAGTATTGCACTCACTTTCACAGTGGGGTCTTGCTCCTCCTCATTCTTATAGTAATACAAACTAAGACTAGGTTGTGTTACCTTCTCAAAAGTCTCTTTGTTCATTCTACTATCAACCATTTCTTGTAGCTCACAGACACTCTCCAGTCTGTATTTTGAATAGCCATACTTTTTACTAACGATTTGATCTACACCAGGTGTGGGAATGGTATCTGCATATATACTGCCTGTGGCCAGCCTAGCGATTTGTAAACCCCATGGCTTGTTTAGAAGCCAGGCAGTAGGGTTGTTGATAGCAATATTCGGTGACATATTAATCAGCGCCGAGACATCTGATTCATAATTCGCGGCTAACATTAAGCCCATCGTTCCTCCCGTAGAAGTGCTCATAATAATTACTTTTTCTCCCAATGCTTTACCAATAGCAAGCGCCTCTTTGCTACTCTTCCACCATCTATCAGCTGTGAAATTGAGCAAGTTTTCAGTGGTATCAATACCATGATCTGCCATCCGTGCCAAATACATATTGCAGCCAAATTTCTTAGCGAAATCTAAGTGAACAGGATTGCCTTCTTCTTGGCTCGCTGAAAAGCCATGAAGGTATACGAGGCTATATTCCGTCTTATTTTTCAGCGAATCAAACCAGATGATACGGGCCTCATTATCTTCTTTGACCTTATGTTTTTCCTCCTGCAAGGACACATATTCCTCCAGTGCGGCAGGCTCCTGAGGAACGCTCGGTAAATCCATGTTCCATACTGGCGTTGCCGGTGATGGACCAACAGAATAAGCCGCTATCAATACTATAATCGGTAATGCAATGAAAATGAACTTTCTCTTCATACTTTAAAATTTACAAATTGATTTTGAGCTGCTAAAAATTACATGCCATTATGCTGATTTAGGCATATCGGCATTCCTATCATTCTCCACACCATCTCTTACATTTTTTTGAACTGCGATAGCGGCAAACATGGCCAGAACAAATGACATCCCGTAAAATCCCTTTTCACTCAATTCGAGTGTAGCATTCCAAAGGCCAACGATTAATAACGCTATAGCCACTATCGTTGAAAACCATGATAAGCCGATATAGAGTGACGTTACAGGAATGTTCTCCAATTGGTCTCTGATAGCTTTTTGCAATGATATGGCAGAAAACAAGCCATACATTAATACTGTGAAATAGTAACCCTTCTCATTGAGTAACATCTCGGCATTATAAAGGCCCACAATATAGGCTAAAAGGCCCGCTCCTAAAGCAATCCAAGCGGCGAAAACAAAGGCATTTGATGGTTTCTGATTCATAGTATTAGGGTTGTTTTGTGTCTAGTATAAGTGCTGAAGATAATAAAAAAACCATTAAACATCTTGTATAAGTCCTTTTAAATACTCTGTAAAACATATAACTAATTGAGAAAAAGAGTGATAAAAATCACCGTCTTTATCATTAATCACTAATTCTATGGTGTTTTTATTAGGTAAATGTAGCGTTAGCAAATGACGCTAGCAGAAGTTGTTACAGATCCTTAGTTCTCTTTGCAAAGAGAAAAATCTACTTGTGAATCAGCTGAAGGTATGAGAAGAAATGCTGCCGTACCTTGCCTCCATTTTGATTCAATCCAAACTTTTGCACCTATAATTTCTGCTGACTCTTTAACAATGTAAAGTCCAAGACCAGAACCTTTTGAATCTTGCCGAGCCCGATAAAACATATCAAAAACCTTGTCTAAATGTTCAGTTTCTATCCCTGGACCATTGTCGATAACCTTTATTAAAACACCACTATCTACTTCCTCACTGGAAACAATAATTTCTGGCTTCCTAGCAAAGTCATGGTATTTAATAGCATTGGTAATATAATTACTCAGAATTATATGCAATCTCCTGCGATCAGAATAGAGCTCCTTTACATCAAAAGTAGTTTTTACTTCAATTTCACTGAACCCTGGATAAAACTGAATATCATTTAAAAGTTCTGATGTAAAGCGTTCTAGTTCAACCATTTCATAAGTCAATTTCAGGTTTGAATTAACCGAATATTCCATAATATTTTTTATGAACTCTTCCAGTTTTAAAATACTCACTTCCATTAAATGGTGGTACTCTTCTACGACCTTACTAGTTGGCTCATGCTTTGCCAAATTAATTAATCCTCTGACAGACTTAAGTGGTGCTACAAGGTCATGTGACGCCCTATAAACAAACTGGTCTAACTCATTATGAGTTACTTCGAGCTCTTTGGATGTTTTGTTCAATAATTTACGCTTTACATCCAGCTCTTTTGAAGTATCTGCTAAGCTGTTTCTAAACCTATTAATTAAAAAATAGACCAGCACAACCACTACTAACACAATCATTATCGCTATTACCCTCGCCAAGCTATGCTGATACCATGGGTTAATGATTTCAAAGTACAGAGCAGCCTCACTAATTTCTATTCCATCAAGACGCTTCGATTTCACATAAAATGTGTAACTACCGGCCTCTAGTCCTGCATAAATCGCTGATTTCCTTTCTTCCCAACCAATCCACGTCTCATCTGCACCCTCTAGATAAATATTGTACAATAGCTCGTAATTATCAAAACCAGGCGTTGCAAAATCAATCTCAATTTTATTGTCAAGTTCAAATGGAGTAGTGGCTAAGTCCTCCATAACCAATGCCGAATCACCGTTCAATACTTTAGTGATCAGCGTTTTATTCTTTGCTTTTGAAAGAATCTGATCCCACTGTATCTTTGATATGCCAGCATCTGTTGTTACCCACAAGATGCCGTTATTGTCCACAACTAATTCGTTTACCGCAGCGCTCAATAACCCGTCCCTTAATCTAATTTTTCTTAATATTTGGCCCTGCTTGTCTGCAAGGATTAAACCATAACCTGAACAGGAAATTGCCAAAACATTATCATTTACATTTGTAGCAAAATTTGCAGGATTTACTGCAAGAAAATCGCCCACTTCTGTTCTATCCCAAGAAACAAAATGATGGTTGCGATGCGGCCAGTAGGTGTAGGCTCCCTCCCCTTTTTCACCACTAATAATCAAGTAGGAACTATCTATTTGCTCTAAGGGTGTTATGGCATATATAGCATCTTCCCCGAAGGTGAATGCATCGTTTAATAATTTAGAGCCCGCAGGTCCCATACTATACAGGCCACTACCAAATCCCGATGCGATTAATTGATCTCCAACATTGAATAAATACTTATTATACTCCTCTATAATAAATGAATTCTCTCCATCCCACCTAATGATTTTTTCATGTGTTTGGAAGTAAATATCTCCTTTGAATGCTTTGACCTGCCAGATATTACTAAGCTTATTTTCCTGAGGCACCGTTTGCCTTAAGCTAGAATAAATATAGTCACCATATCTGTTCTTCTTAAGAAACCCAAACTCGTTGACACCTCCTACATATACAATATCTTTAACCAAGCAAAGCGAATAGACCATAGCGTAATTCGGTAGTCTGACCAACTGCCATTTGCTGCCATCATAAATTAATACGCCACTTTGATTAGCAAAAAATAAAATATTGTCTTTATCTACTATTCCAGCAAGAGTTCTAACTTCCCCTGGAAGCAAACTAAAATCGAAGGAAGTGATCTTTATTGGTGAATCTTGGCTTCTTAATGGAGCAGAAATTGAAAATAGCATCAGAAAAAATAAAATAATTCTCAAGTTATTGTCAACTAAAGTATGGAAGGAAAAGAATTTCATGGAACGTTACGGTCGCTTTTAATATTGAAAGAGCTTTTTATACTGAACTTTACAAACTCTTATAAAGATAGCGTTCTTAAAATATATTCCAAAAATAGTGTTTACCTCTCTATACTAATGGTTTTGTTGTGAAACAAAAAAGACAGAATGAATCACCAGTATCAGCGCTTCTAATTGAAGCAACTTTGCAAACAGGAGGTAGAAAGCTAACTGAAGCCTTCACTGATCAGGAGAACATCGATACCTACAAGCCCTTAACGGATTGTCTGAACTCACAATTTCAACTATCTTACAAAAGTGCACAATGAGGGGTGAGTCTCACAATCAACTGCACCATTACTTATTACCAATGAAAGCACAATTCGAGATATTATCCTCAGATGATTTATTAGCATCAAAAGAAGCCTATCAAGATTTATAGCAGCACTTAACTGTTTACAAGCATTATTTTGAATAGTACTTATATACATTGGTCCCATTGAATTATTAAAAATCAGCTTTATTTTTAAATGACAGCACTATGCGTATTGATAAAATGCAGGCCGTACTAAAAGCCTTAGACCAGTCCAATACTGTTAGTTTTCGCAAGCTAGGGATAGCGTCTGATGAAATTGCCTCAATAATGGAATTGGTGAAACAGTCAAATGCTAAAAAAACCATTCAATCTATTAGCTTTAGCTACAACCCTTTATTAGGAGATATTGGAGCGATTACCATAGCAAACAATTTACCTGAGCTTATCAGTGAAATAGGATTAGTAGGCTGTGAAATTGGTGATGCTGGTGCTCGCGTATTAATAAATAAGATAGAAGATTTACCGAATTTACGCATGCTCTGCATAGAGCAGAATAAATTATCTGAATCAGTAAAAGATCAGTTTAAGCGCTTCAGCGATAACAATTCTCCTGTTATCGTTGTAGTACAAAGGAATTTCATTTGCCAGATGAGTAATTAAAGCTACTTTTGTAAGCTAATTATTATCCTATATGAAAGCAGTAAACAGAACCCTCTTACTTTTTGCTTTTTTACTGATGTTTTTTCAGGTAAACGCACAAATAGGTACTTACTTTGAGGAAACTGCTGCCCCGCAATTTTACCTAGGTTTAGGCACTGGTATCAACAGCTATACAGCCCTTTTAGGTATCTCAGGAAATTATAGAGTAGCAGAAAAATTATTTATTGAGGGAGGTTTAGGAATAGGAATGTGGGGTTATAAAACATCCATTGGGCTTCGCTATCACAGAAATCTCCTTAAGGGACTTACCTATG
>JBKEFO010000099.1:0-10295 GCA_046709585.1 Marivirga sp. | reverse complement strand
CGCCTCCTTAAACCAAATAAAAGATTTCAAACAAGAAATTGCTTCTAGCAGAACATTCTGTTTTTTGCATGAACTTCAATATTTGTATAACAACAATCTTGTACGCGGCGGTGACTTAAACAATGCTATCGTGGTGGTTGATAAATTAGTAGAACCAAAAGAATTAGATGAATTAGCCATTCTTTTCAATAAGCCTAAAATAGAGGTGAAAGAAGAGGGGATACTTAACAATATTGAGTTGAGGCATAAAAACGAGCCCGCAAGGCATAAATTGCTTGACGTAATTGGTGACTTAGCACTTATTGGCAGGCCAATTAAAGCACAAATACTTGCTGCCAGACCAGGGCACTCTACAAATGTAGAGTTTGCTAAAAAAATAAAAAAGGTAATTAAGCAAACTGAAAAAGCCGCACCAAAATATGATCCTAATGCTGATCCAGTAATGGATATTGATGGTATTAGTTCTATGCTGATGCACCGTTACCCGTTTCAGCTAGTAGATAAAATAATACACCAAGATCATAAAACGGTTATAGGTGTTAAAAATGTCACCATAAATGAAAATTTTTTTCAAGGTCACTTTCCTGACAATCCCGTGATGCCAGGAGTCTTGCAAATTGAGGCTATGGCGCAGACAGGTGGAATACTGGTCTTAAGCACCGTAGATGATCCTTCAAAATATTGGACTTACTTCTTAGGCATCGACAATTGTAAATTTAGGAGAATGGTAAGGCCTGGTGATACTATTATCCTTAAATGTGAGCTAATGGCACCAATAAAAAGAGGAATTGCTAAGATGATCGGTACTGCTTATGTGGGAAATAATGTGGTAAGTGAAGCTACACTTACTGCAAGAATTGTAAAAAAAGAGGAGGCTTAGACTTAAGCCTCTATCTTAAGAAGTAAACGCTTTTTAAACAAAGAAAATTGCATATGAAAAGTACCTTAGCCTTTATACACCCCGAAGCGGAAATAGGTGAAAATGTAGTTATAGAACCATTCACATACATTGATAAAAATGTGGTAATAGGTGATGGCACATGGATAGGGCCCAACGTAACGATTAACCAAGGAGCCAGAATAGGAAAAAATTGTAAAATTTTCTCAGGCTCAACCATATCTGCCATTCCTCAGGATCTAAAATTTGAAGGAGAGGTTACAATCACCGAAATCGGAGATGAAACTGTTATTCGAGAATATGTAAACATCAGTAGAGGTACTGTTGACAAGAAGACAACAAGAATTGGTAGCCACTGCCTTATTATGGCCTATGTGCACATTGCTCATGACTGCATCATTGGAGACCATTGTATTCTTGTTAATTCTGTTCAAGTAGGCGGTCATGTATCAATAGATGATTGGGCTATTATTGGCGGCGCATCAGCAATACATCAATTTGTAAAAATCGGAAGCCACGCCATGATTTCTGGCGGTTCATTAGTTAGAAAAGATGTACCCCCCTTTGTTAAAGCAGCAAGAGAGCCTCTTACATACTGTGGCATTAACTCTGTAGGACTTCGCAGAAGAGGTTTTACAAATGAAAGAATTAATGATATTCAAGAGACTTATAGAAACTTATATTTAAGTGGATTAAATAATGCTAAAGCACTAGAAAAAATCGATACCTTGATCACATCCAGCGAAGAACGTGATAGTATTACCTCCTTTGTAAGAAATTCTGAAAGAGGTATTATGAAAGGCTATGGCAATTGACACTACGGAATCTCCACGCTTCGAAATAACAATTACTAAGCTTTCAAAAGGATTCAATAAACAAAAACTTTTTAGTGAGCTTTCTTTTAGTCTAAAAACCAACGAAACATTGGCTATAACGGGGGCCAACGGAAGTGGCAAATCCACATTATTACGTATTTTAGCAGGCGTACTCCCACCAACAAAAGGTACTATTACAATTAGTAAAAATAATAAAATAGTAAGTGCCGATAATTTACATCAACATATTAATATATGTGCTCCTTATTTAGATCTAATTGATGAATTTACCCTAAGAGAACACTTAACATTTCACAGTAAATTTAAGGAGGAAATAAGGGACGTATCACTTGAAGAGACAATTCAGAGAGCAGGGTTACACCATAGCTACAGCAAATTAGTTGCTGAATTCTCGTCAGGCATGAAACAAAGGCTAAAGCTTATCCTTTCCTTATGTTTTGTGGGCGATATTCTATTATTAGACGAACCTACCTCACATTTGGACCAAGCAGGGAAAAAATGGTATCAAGATATTATGAAGGTATATTCTAAAAATAGAATAACAATAATATTCTCAAATGAACCATCCGAATACACCCTTTTCACGAAAAAATTTATTAATATTGGTGTATAATCATTTATAACCTTAGAATTTCTACAAATCTTTAATACATTTACTTAACAAAAAACAACATTGATTATGAAAAAAAATCTTAACATCCTGAGCTATGTATTGATTGCATCAGTATTAGTTTTTTCTGCATGTAAAAAAACAACTATTAGTGCTGAACAAGAGCAAATAAATGCATTAACTGCTACTTGGAATCTAACAGAAGCAACTCCTCAGGGTTTTGACGCAGTTGCCTTAACTGGAGTTTCAATAACTTTTACTGGCGAGAAGACCTATTCTATAACTGGTTTGGCTGCTATAGATGAAAACAATCTAAACAACGATGATTCTTTTGCTGCAAGTGGCTCATTCACCTTAAGTGGAGATAATTTTGACTTATTATCATTATCACCTGGTGGATCATTCACAATTGGAAGCTTAAACAAAGAAACTGGCGCTATATCAGTTACTTTCACTGCCAAATATCCAAAGAGCACTTCTAGCGATGTCTCTATCACTGTTAATGGCACTTTAGCTAATTAATTAATAAACATATTAATTTTTAAAGACCGCAATATGCGGTCTTTTTTTTTATGAATTCCTTCCAAAAACAGCTAGAAAGCTACCATCCCTCCGATCTGCACGAAATTAGATTCCGTAGATCTATGATTCAATTCCTTGAACATAATAAGGAAGCAGCATTTCATAGATCAACAAAAAGCGCGCATTTTACCGCTTCTGCATGGGTTCTAAACCAAGCTAAAACGGCGGTATTATTAATTAAACATGCCAAGCTAAACAAATGGCTACAACCCGGAGGCCATGCAGATGGGGAAACAGACTTATTAATGGTGGCCCAAAAAGAAGTTAGAGAGGAAACTGGATTGGATAATATTACTTTAGCGAACAAAAATATTTTCGATATTGACATACATAGTATCCCTAAGAGTTCAGCAGGTGAGGCCGCACATGAACACTATGACGTACGATATGCCTTTATTTGCACTGATAACGCCGAAGTCCTAATAAACCACGAAAGTACAGCCTTTAGGTGGATCCAACTTCAAGATATGTCTAAATTTACAAACAATAGTTCGATCCTTAGAATGGCAAATAAAAGTAGTAACTTATAAGTAATGAAGGAAAGGATTCTGATTTATGGTGCAAATGGCTATACTGGAAAATTAATTGTACAAGAAGCCAAGAAACAAAATATTAATGTGCACCTCGCTGGCCGAAATAAAGTCGCTATAGAGACCATAGCGAAAGAAACTGGATTTGCGCACTCCGTTGTCGACTTGAGCAACACGAAAGCATTAGAACAATTATTACTTCCTTATCAAACAGTTATCCATTGTGCAGGCCCTTTTACGGAGACCGCTAAACAAATGGTCGAAGCATGTATTAGAAGTCAAACTAATTACCTTGACATAACAGGTGAGATATGGGCTTTTGAAGAGGTGATGACCTACAATAAAAAAGCTAAAGCTGCAGGCATAAAGCTTATACCAGGAGTAGGTTTTGATGTGGTGCCCACCGATTGCATTGCAGCACAATTAAAAGCGCAAATGCCTGATGCCACAGCGATAGAAATGTGCTTTACTGGAGATAAAACGAGCATGTCAAGAGGTACAGCAGTAACAATGGCCAAAAACATTGCCAAAGGGCGTTATATACGTGAAAATGGGATGCTTAAAAATGTCCCTCTAGCCTATAAAACTAAGTTAGTGCAGTTTCCTCATAGAGAACAAATGGTGATGACCATTCCATGGGGGGATTTAATGACGACATATTTCCAGACCAAAATACCAAATATTGAAATATATACCGGAGTAAGTAGTAGTGTAATAAAAACAATTATTCGGTTTAGAACGCTAAAATTCCTATTAGGAATAAAATGGATCCAAAAAATGGTGAGAACAAAAATTGAAAATTCAGTTACTGGTCCATCAGAGCAAAACCTTACGAATGGTAAAACATACATCATTGCAACGGTAAAAAATACGGTAGGCGATGAAATAACAGCCCGCTTAACTACACCAGAAGCCTATGCGTTAACTGCCAAAACAGCCATTAAGGCTGCTACTTTATTGTATGATGATAGTGTCGCTATTGAAAATGGATATCTAACGCCTGCACAAGCTTTCGGAAATGAATATATTCAATCTTTTGATGGAGTAACTGTAAGTTTTGAGCATAAAAAAACCCCGGTGAACCAAACCGGGGTAAACTATCAACCTTAAAATTACGCCCATTCGTTAAAATGAATCGTAAGCTTAATGCAAATGTATAACGGATTTTTAAATCCTTTTTAACGCAAAAGACACATTTCTTATGTATGTAAGTTTTATCAAAAATCTAAAATAATATGTCGATACACATGATTTATAAATACTTGAACATTTCTATTTTTCTTTTCTTCATGATAAGCTGCAGTGCCTCCCAAGAAGACCTAATAAAAGCTGCCAAGACTAAATTAGATGAAGAATCTTATAATAAAGCTATTGAATATTTAGATCAGGCAATATCTAGCGAAAACAACAATGCAGAAACCTATAATATGAGAGGCGTTGCTTACTTTTCATTAGCAGCTTATCAAGAGGCAATTCAAGATTTCTCCTCTGCAATTTTAATTGATAGCATTAATTACAAGCCGTATTATAACAGAGGAAATTCGCATTTAAACCTAAAAGAATTCGCAAAAGCATTAATTGATTACAACCTAGCTATTGCATACTTGCCCAATAATGCCGATTTATATATCAACAGGGCCATCGTCTTATTTGAACTAAAACAATTCAAGATGGCTATCACAGATTATGAGTTCGCTATAAAACTAGCGCCTAACAATTATCTTGCATTTTTAAATAAAGCAAAAACACACATCCAAATTGGAGAATTTACTGTTGCAGAAGAAATATTATCACATACATTGAAACTCAATAGTCAGGGGGCTGAACCTTATTACTGGTTAGGTTTCATTCATCTCAATACAGGAAGAGAGATATCGGGATGCGACTACTTAACCAAAGCGAAAAACAGAGGTTTTAAGGATGCAGATGAAGCCATTGAAAAATTCTGTAATCAAAACAGCTGAAAAAGCTGCTTTGATTTTCTTTTGAAACTAAGATGCTATAAGCACCATACAGAAGGCTATTATACTTAACCAGAATTTATAGGCTACAATAGCAGGAATAGCAATAATTCCCAACTGCATGAATACTAATATCAGTACCAATACTATTGCAATAAGCTTAATAAGATTTTTTGTTTTTCTGCTCATAACGTTATTTCTGTTAGAATTTACCTAAATATAAAATTCTCTTTTTACAATTTTATGTCAAATCTTTAATTTCATGTAAATTCGCTCAACTTTATGGCAATTATAGGCAATAGTATTTCTAAAGCGAGTAAGTTACTTATTCAGGGTGAATTAATCGGACTTCCTACAGAAACCGTTTATGGTTTAGCTGGAAATGCATTAAACCCTGATGCAATTAGTAAAATTTTCGAGGTTAAAAACAGACCGTCTTTCGATCCACTCATTTTACATTGTGCCAACATATCCCAAATAGAGAAGTTGACCACCAATATCCCTAAAAAAGCCTATCAACTTGCGAAAGAATTTTGGCCCGGCCCACTTACCTTACTTTTACCTCGACAAGACGCTATACCTGACATTACGTGCTCTGGTCTAGAGAGGGCAGCTTTTAGAATACCACAGCATAAAATCGCCTTAGACTTACTGGCGGAATTACCATTCCCTCTCGCTGCTCCTAGTGCTAATCCATTTGGTTACATCAGCCCGACCTCGGCACAGCATGTGGATAAACAGTTGGGCAATAAAATAAATTATATATTAGATGGAAAAATCAGTCAAGTAGGAATAGAATCCACCATTGTTGGTTTTGAGGAAGAAAGAGTGGTGATTTATCGATTAGGCGGATTAGATGTCAACGCTATTGAAGCTATTGTCGGTCCCGTTGATGTGCTACCTTACAGTACTTCTAGTCCTGCTGCACCAGGGATGCTTAAGAGTCACTATTCCCCAAAGAAGAAAATTGTAGTAGGAAATATTGAGGTATTAAGAAAAGCATACCCTCCCAATAAAACAGGAATCCTTTCATATTCAAAAATATATACTGGAGTAGCTGAAAGTTACCAATTAAGTAGAGAGGGTAATATGCACGAGGCTGCTAAAAATCTTTTCTCACATTTAAGAATATTAGATGATAGTAATATTGATGTTATTATTTCAGAGCTTGCGCCAAATGAAGGTTTGGGAAAGGCTATCAATGACAGATTAAAAAGAGCATCCGCTTAGGATCATAAAATTAAAGAATACTATGAAAACTATTGAAGACTTCTCATTTGAGAACAAAACTGCTCTCATAAGAGTAGATTTAAACGTGCCACTGAATGAAAGATTTGAGGTGACCGATCATACCCGAATTGATGCAACAGTAGAAACAATTAAAAAAATATTATCCGATGGTGGTAAGGCCGTTCTAATGTCACACCTAGGCAGGCCCAAAAATGGACCAGAGGATAAATTCTCGCTCAAACACCTTGTTAAAGATTTAGCAAAAGCATATGGTACAAAAGTATATTTTTGTACTGATTCAATTGGAAATACGGCTGCAACAATGGTTGCTGAGCTTAAAGAAGGTGAAGTATTATTACTTGAAAACGTACGATTCCATTCAGGTGAAACTACAGGCGATATTGAATTGGCTAAATCATTTGCTGCATTAGGAGATGTGTATGTAAACGACGCTTTCGGCACAGCCCACAGGGCACATGCTTCCACGACAGTAGTTGCTCAATTTTTTAAAGACAAATTTGCTGGTTATGTAATGAAAGCGGAAATTGATAATGCTAAGAAAGTATTAGACAATGCTGAAAAGCCCTTTACTGCCATCATGGGCGGCGCTAAAATTTCGGATAAAATATTAATTATTGAAAAACTTCTTGATAAAGTTGACAACCTGATAATTGGTGGCGGTATGTCTTATACTTTTTTCAAAGCTATGGGAGGCCATATAGGCAACTCCCTAGTAGAAGAAGATAAATTAGTGCTTGCCAAACGGTTAATTACCATGGCGAAAGAAAAAGGTGTGGATTTAAAATTACCTATAGATTCCATTATTGCAGATGCATTTTCAAATGATGCTAACACAGAAATAGCACAAAATTATAGCATAAAAGATGGATGGATGGGTTTAGATATAGGTCCTGAAGCAACGGAAATATTTAAAAAGACCGTCGAAGCATCCAAAACTATTTTATGGAATGGTCCAATGGGTGTTTTTGAGATGGATAAATTTGCCGGTGGGACAAGGGCCATTGCTGAAGCAGTAGTAAGAGCAACTCAAGGTGGTGCATTTTCGCTAATTGGTGGTGGTGATTCAGCAGCAGCTGTGAATTCGTTGGGATATGGTGACGACGTTTCATACGTCTCAACTGGAGGCGGTGCTTTACTTGAATACATGGAAGGGAAAACCCTACCTGGAGTAGCTGCATTGGAAAATTAACATAATAAACACCTTATTTAATACTAGAAGGCAGGCTGACAATCTGCCTTTTATTTTTTTAACTAATTACAATCTTTCATTAATAGAGAAGATTTATTACTTACCTTTGAGTCAGAGTTCCTCTCCAGATATAATGAGTACGGGAACAAAGCATACACTTTCCCATGTAATAGCATTATAGGCATTTTCCATAGTATACTTTTTAGGCATTTAAATGTAGCTTCATAAAAGGTATTATTATTAATCCATTCCAATAGTTATTCCATGTTAACATTTAACATTAACACATGCAATTCGAAGAAATACATATTATTAATCCTATTTTAAAGGCTTTAAAAGATGAGAATTATCTTACGCCTACACCTATTCAAGCACAAGCAATACCACTGGTTCTAAAAGGATTCGATGTCTTCGCTAGTGCACAAACAGGCACAGGAAAGACTGCTGCCTTTGCTATCCCCATCATTCAACACCTAATTCACGGTCAAGAAGAGTCAAAAGGACAAAAAAGAATTAAAGCTTTGGTAATTACCCCCACAAGAGAACTAGCCATACAAATCGGTGAAAATTTCTCTAATTACGCAAAGTATACCAACATAAAGAATACTGTGATTTTTGGTGGTGTAAACCAAAAAAGTCAGACGAACAAGATTGAACAAGGAGTCGATATATTAATTGCTACTCCAGGAAGGCTATTAGATTTAATGAATCAAGGATATATCTCCTTAAAGCATATAGAGTATTTTGTACTAGATGAAGCCGATAGAATGTTAGATATGGGTTTTATCAATGACATCAATAAAATCCTCGATAAGCTACCTGCTAAGCGGCAATCGTTATTTTTCTCCGCAACAATGCCAAAAAATATCATTGAGCTGTCTAAAAAGATCTTAAATGATCCAAAGCAAGTAGAAGTAAACCCTACCTCTAGCACAGCTGAAACTATTCAACAACTTCTTTACTATACCAATAAGTCTGATAAAAAGAACTTATTGTTACACATCTTGGAAGATAAAAAGATGGAACAGGTGCTAGTCTTCTCTAGAACCAAGCATGGAGCAGATAGAATTGTGCGTGACTTAGTAAAAAATAAAATTGGTGCTGCTGCTATTCATGGTGACAAAGCTCAAAACCAAAGACAAAAAGCATTGAGCCAATTCAAAGACAGAAAGATTAAGGTATTGGTAGCGACTGATATTGCCGCAAGGGGAATAGATATTGAAAAGCTGCAATATGTGCTCAATTACGACATACCAAATCTTCCCGAAACATATGTTCATAGAATTGGACGTTCAGGCAGAGCTGGTGAAACGGGTATGGCTATTTCTATATGTGAACCAGAAGAGAATGTATTTGTCCAAGAAATAGAAAGCTTAATCAATTTATCAATTCCTGTTTCCAAAAAGAACCCCTTTCCACAGACAGAAAGCCCAATGAATAACCAAGAAAAAAAGGCTTTCGAAAAAGAAAAACAGAAGCGGAAAAATGAGTTTTTTGCCAATAGAAAGAAAAGTAGATAACTCTAGAAAATAATGAAAAACTAAAAAAGCTGCATATGCAGCTTTTTTTTTGTTCAAGCCAAATATAGAATCTAAGAAGAAGTTGAGGAATACAAGCATACTCCTTTTCATTAAGGTCTTTTCATTTACCAATATATAATTGTAATATTAGTATAAACTAACCTTCTTGAGAATGGAACTAAGTATAAAGAATCTATAAAAAACCTACTCCAATGGTGTACAAGCATTAAATGACATATCCATCACTATACCAAAAGGTATGTTTGGTCTACTCGGGCCTAATGGTGCAGGAAAGTCAACTTTAATGCGAGCAATATCAACATTACAAGATGCCGATACTGGAACCATCATGCTTGACAGTATAAATGTGCATGAAGACAAGCAAGCCATAAGAGAAAAATTAGGCTATGTACCACAAGATTTTGGTTTGTACCCTAGAATTAATGCGGAGGTAATGTTAGACCATATCGCACAAATGAAGGGTGTTGGGAATAAAAAAGACAGAAAGTATTTAGTGGAATCTTTATTAAATAATAGTGAATTTATACGACCATAGGAAAAAAGGCTTAGGCACATTTTCGGGAGGAATGAGACAAAGGTTTGGAATTGCTCAAGCACTAGTCGGTAATCCTTCTCTAATTATTGTTGACGAGCCAACAGCAGGTTTGGATCCATCTGAGTGAGATAGGTGAGAACACCATTGTTATTCTATCTACTCACATCGTAGAAGATGTGAGTACATTATGTTCTAACATGGCAATTATATGTGCTGGCGAACTGCTGATGCAAGGAAAGCCTAAAGAAGGTATTGCTGCTATCGAAGGAAAAATCTATAAAAAGGCAATTGAAAAAGAAGCCCTTCAGAAATACAAAGCAGAACATCAAGTTGTTTCCACTAAACTGATAGAAGGTAAACTT
>JBKEFO010000098.1:0-10295 GCA_046709585.1 Marivirga sp. | reverse complement strand
AGCTATCGTTCCAAAATCAGACACAAAAACATCATATCCCTTTGCTTTTGCTAGCAAAGCGGCTCCGGTTCCACTCTCTCCGGCACCTAATATGATTATCTTTTTTTCCATGTTTAATTTTGATCAATTAACTAAGCAGTAGGAGTCTTCTTATTCCTACTCATTTACTTGCTACTGTAACTTCAATGTTGCTACTGTGACAATGGCAAGCAAGATGCCTATGATCCAGAAGCGATTAACTATTTTAGATTCGTGAATTCCTTTTTTCTGATAATGGTGGTGCAATGGAGACATCAAAAATATCCTTCTTCCCTCACCATATTTCTTCCTAGAATACTTAAAATAACTTACCTGCAAAATCACACTTGATAACTCTACCAAGAAAACGCCACATAAGATGGGTAGCAGTAATTCCTTTCTGATAGCCAAGGCCAATACGGCAATGATGCCACCCAATGCCAAACTTCCCGTGTCGCCCATAAACACTTGTGCAGGATGGGTGTTGTACCACAAAAAGCCAATGCAGGCTCCAACAAAGGCTGCGCAAAAAATTACAAGCTCACCAGAAGTGGGAATATACATGATGTTGAGGTATTCTGAGAAGATGACGTTTCCTGAGAGATAAGCGAAAATACCTAAGGTTAAACCTATAATAGCTGAGGTACCTGCTGCCAGACCGTCTATGCCATCGGTTATATTAGCACCATTTGATACTGCGGTAATAATGAAAATCGCCCATAACACATAAATTATTACTGTATAGTCGTCTGATATAAATGGTAAAATATTCGAATAGTCTAGCTCATTATCTTTGAAAAAAGGGATGGTGGTCTTCATAGACTTCACATCCTCATAAGTTGTTGTGCCTACAGCAGCATCAACCGTGGCAGCGTCTGCATCAACAGTTTGGAACTCTCGTACAACTACCTCTTGGTTATAGAATAGGGTAACTCCTACTATTAAGCCTAAACCTACTTGACCTACAATCTTAAACTTTCCTTGTAAGCCTTCTTTGTTCTTCTTAAAAACCTTGATATAGTCGTCCAGAAAACCTATTAACCCCATCCAAACAGAAGAAATAAGTAATAAGATGATGTATACATTTTTTATCTGCGCAAAAAGCAATACGGGTATAATAATGGCCATCAGAATGATAACACCTCCCATGGTAGGTGTTCCCGCCTTCTCGCTTTGTCCTTCTAAGCCTAAGTCTCTAATTGTTTCTCCCACCTGCCTTCTTTGAAGCATTTTAATAAGCCTTTTCCCGAAGGTGATGCTTATCAAAAGTGAAAATAAGGCAGCCATACCCGCTCTGAAAGAGATGTATTGGAATACACCCGCTCCAAGTAAATCCATCTGCTTATCTAAAAAATCAAATAAATAATAGAGCATCTTTCTTTATCGGTTATGAATTAAGGTTAACATTTCATTTAATACTTCTTTGTCGTCGAAGTGGTGCTTCACCCCTTTTATTTCTTGGTATGTCTCATGGCCCTTACCGGCTATTAATATTATATCACCCGCCTGTGCAAATGTACAAGCCAGCTTGATAGCTTCTTTTCTATCTGATAGCTTCGTTACTTTCCTTACTTGTGAAACGGGCACTCCTTTTTCCATATCGGCAATGATGGCATCTGCCTCCTCATTCCTAGGATTGTCTGAAGTAAGGATAACTCTGTCACTCAACCTACAGGCTATTTCAGCCATTATTGGTCGCTTTGCACTATCTCTATTTCCACCACAGCCAATTACAGTCAGTACCTGCTCATTTCCTGTGCGCACATTGTCAATAGTTTTTAAGACATTTTCCAATGCATCTGGCGTATGGGCGTAATCTACAATAGCAATAATTCCTGCTTGGTTAGAAACCTGCTCAAATCGGCCGTTATGTGGCTCTAATTGTGATAGAATTGTTAAAGTTTCTACGCTATCCTCTTCTAACAATTGGGCAACGGCGTAGCAGGCCAATAAATTATACGCATTGAAGTAACCTATCAGCCTAAACCATACCTCTTGTCTCTCGATAGTTAACTCTAAGCCTTGTAAGGAATTGGTTAACACCTTGGCTTTAAAGTTTGCCATCGTTTTTAAGGAAAAAGTATGCTTATCTGCTTTGCAGTTTTGCAACATAACCATCCCTCGTTTATCGTCTGCATTTACCAAAGCAAAGGCTTCGGCTGGCAATTCATCAAAGAGTTTCTTCTTTGCCTTGATATAGGCATCAAAGGTTTCATGGTAGTCTAAATGATCATGAGAAATATTAGAAAACACTGCCCCCGCCAATAGCAGGCCTGCCATTCGTTCTTGATCTATGGCATGACTACTCGCCTCCATAAACACAAAGGTACAACCAGCTTTCACCATTCTATTAAGCAAAGCATTCAGCTGCACAGCATCAGGCGTGGTATGAGTAGCTGGAATTATTTCTTCATTAATTTGATTTTGCACTGTAGAAAGCAAGCCTACATTATAGCCTAACTCTCTAAAAAGCTGGTGCAGTAAGGTAACAATCGTAGTTTTACCATTGGTACCTGTAACTGCCACCAATCGCAGCTTGCTGGAGGGGCTATCAAAATAATTGTTCGCCATAATCCCTAGGGCTATGGCACTATTATCCGTTTGGATGTAGGTAAGTTCCCCCTTCAAGGAAGATGGCATTTCCTCGCAGACAATAGCTGCTGCTCCTAAAGAAATAGCCTTCTCAATATAAGCATGACCGTCGGTCTGCGTACCTTTTACAGCAACGAATACATCCCCTTTCTCCACTTTGCGTGAATCAAACTGAATTGCCTGTATATTCATAGCAGTATCTCCTGACACCGTCAGCAATTTCACCTTGTACAATATATCTTTCAATACTGCCATTAACTTACTTCTATTTTTATAGTACTCCCTTTCAGTGCCCTGATTCCAGGCGTTTGTGACTGGGTATTTACTCTTCCTGTATGACCTTTTACCACTACTTGTAATCCTGCATTTTCCAACAGATAAAGCGCATCTCGCAGGGTCATCCCTTGTACGTTAGGCACTAGTCCTGCTTGTTTCTCGTTGGCTTTCCACTCAATTGAATTATTATCAATATCCGCCCTAACCCATTCTACATCAAGCTCATTTGTATGGTTTGAGATGCCTAAATAATTGAGCATCAAGCTTAATTCTTCTTTTTTACCTGCCTGTACAACTGGGAACACCCCCATCTCTGGTTGTTCTGCCAGTGCATATTTTTCATGCATGTTTAGATCTAACGCAAATATTTTATCCGCTATCTCCTTAAACACCGGCGCTGCAACATCTGAACCATACTGCCTATAACCTTTCGGATTGTCCATCACCACAATAGCGGAATACTTTGGTTTGTCGGCAGGAAAATAACCCGCAAAAGAAGTATAATATTTACGTATATATCGGCCATCCTTCAGCATCTGGGCAGTGCCAGTCTTACCAGCAATCTTATAATTGGCATTGTTAATATTTGAAGCGGTACCTCTTTCCACGACTCCTTCCAGTAAAATCTTCACCTTTCTAAGCGTTTCATCAGAACAAATTTTGTTACTGATAACGCTGGTCTGGTATTTACTTATCTCTTTATCCGCTTTTCTTATAGACCTTACCAGCAAGGGGCGAATCATTTTTCCATCATTTGCTACCGCATTATAGAGTGTTAATATCTGTAATGGCGTGAATTCTAAGCCATAACCATAAGCCATCCATGGCAGCGTAATTCCACTCCATTGATTCAAGGGCAATATATTAGGTTTACCCTCTCCTATCATCTGAAAACCCAAAGGCTGTGTAAGGCCCATTGTCTTAAGGTAATCAAGGAAGCGCTGTGGATTTTCTTTGAAGGTCTCATCTATTAGCTTCGCAATAGCAATGTTTGACGATTTCTCAAAGGCTTCCTGTAAACTGATAGTTCCGTAGCCACCAGGCTTGTGATCTCTCACAGTTTCTTTATAAAATTTCAGCTCCCCGTCTCCAGTGTTAATAGAATCCGACAACCTCATATCGCGTTCTTCCAGCAGAGCGATATATGACGCTAGCTTCATAGTACTTCCTGGCTCTCTTAAGCCATGACTTCCTACTGCATAATTATAGACCTCACCATATTTTCCATTTTCTAATTTTTTCAGATTACTGATAGCCTTTATTTCTCCTGTAGCTACTTCCATTACCACCACACACCCCATATCAGCATTATGCTGTATCAAATGACTCAGTAGGGCCGACTCCGTTACATCTTGTAAATTAATGTCAATGGTGGTTTGAATATCGTACCCATCTTTAGGCCTCACTTCAGTGCCATCATACAAAGGCCTCCAGCTACCACCTGATATTTTTTGAAATAATGCTTTCCCATTCTGACCTGCTAAGTAATCATTAAAGCTATATTCTAAACCTGCACCGTAATCATTCTCATTCAAAAAGCCAATAGTTCTAAAAGCCAAATTAGAAAATGGCCTGAAACGTTTATCCGTTTTCGTGAAGATGATACCCCCTTTTAATCTTCCTTCGCGGAAAATAGGCCAGGATTCCATCTCCTTCTTCTTTTGATAGCCTATGAGATCTCTCGTAATCATTAAATACTGATTACCTTTTTGCCGAGCGCCTAATATTTTCTGCTTGTAGTAAGTTGCTGACTGACCAAAACTTTTAGAAAGTAAATAGCCCAAGGAATCAATTCCCTCTTTGAATAAATCAGTGTCAGCAATCGTTGGATCTATTGCAACCCTATAAAAAGGCAAAGAGGTAGCCAATAAGCTACCATTATCTGAATATATGTTTCCCCTAGTAGCCTTTACCTCTTGATAGCTAAGGTTGATTTCATCGGCCATTTTTTTCCACTTATCGCCGTTTATCCATTGAATATTTACAATCTGATAAACGATGGCAGCAGAAAACAACAGCACAAACAAAAATGCGATCCTAACTCTTAATAATATGGATTTTTTAATATTCACCTTCTTCTACTACTATTTTAAAGGGTGGCTCCTGTGATTCCTCTAATCCTATTTTTTTTACTTTTTTAGCTATCTCAGACTGTTTCGAGGCAAACATAAGCTCAGATTTTAGCGTGGTATAATCTGCTCTCAAGTCCTCTACTTCTTGTTGAAGTTTATCAATTTTCCGAATGGTTTTATCAGCATAATGGCTGTTCCCGATATAAAAAATACCTATCGCAACAAAAAATAAAATGTAAGGTAGATAATGAACAGGTAACCCATCACCAGCCTTATCCCCTCCTAACTTTTTATCAAGAAACGAGAAAATACTTCCAGCACCCTGTCTGTCAGTGTTCCCTTTTTCTTTTGTCTTATAGGTATTCGTGTTCTTACTCATTCCTCTCTGCAATTCTCAGCTTCGCACTTCTAGCTCTATTATTCTGCGCTAATTCTTCAGCACCGGCTATTATTGGCTTTCTATTAACCGCCTTAAAAGCCTTAGTCACATTACCATAAAAGTCTTTATCTTCTATACCCGTTATATTTCCTTTGTTAACGAAATTCTTCACCAACCTGTCTTCGAGACTATGGTAACTCATTACCACCAATCTTCCTCCAGGCTTAATCACCTCTTCCATCTGCCCAAGCATTTCCTCTAAAGCACGAAGCTCTTCATTCACCTCTATCCTTAGCGCCTGAAAAACCTGCGCATAATACTTGTTTTCTTTACCACGTTTGGCATATTTATTCAAGACAGTCTTGAGCTGCCCTACAGTTGTTATTTCCTCATTCGTTCTAGCACTCACCAAAGCTGCAGCCAATGTCTTTGCATTTCTAACCTCACCATAAAGACCAAATATCTTCTGCAAATCAGCCTCAGAGTAACCGTTTACTATATCTTTTGCCAATTGATCGGCCTGCTGATCCATTCGCATATCTAACTCAGCCTCAAAGCGCGTAGAAAACCCTCTTTCAGCCTTATTAAACTGATGAGAGGAAACACCCAAGTCGGCCAAAATCCCGTCTACCTGTTTCACGCCGTGTAGCTTTAGGTATTTCTTTACAAATCGGAAATTTGCCTGAATAAAATGGAACCCCTCATGCTCAATAGCCTCAGCATTTTGCAATGCATCATAATCTTGATCAAAAACATACAGTTGCCCGCCTTCCGTTAGCTGCTCCAAAATAGCCTCCGTATGCCCCCCACCTCCAAAAGTTAAATCAACATAAATACCAGAAGGGTCGATAGACAATCCTTCCAGACATTCTTTTAACATGACTGGGTTGTGGTATTCACTCATAAGTGATTATTCTTCAAAAAGGTGTTTTTCAGCTAAATCAGAAAGTTCTTTCTGGTCTTTGATAAGGAACGTATCATATCTTGATGGATCCCATATTTCTACTCGATTACCCATACCCACTACAACACTATCCTTTTCTAATCCTGCAAAGGCAATCATATTCTTGGGAAATAGTATGCGACCGGCGGCATCAAGTTCTACAATGGCATTTCCTCTAAAAAAATTACGCTGCAAATTTCTGAATTCAGCATTGAACTCATTTAAACCAGCAATTTTTGAGTAAATCTTTTTGTATTCTACCATTGGGTAAAGGACTAAACAAGGTTCAAATCCACGACGAATAACTAACTCATGACCTGAAATGTCAGGTAGGCTGTTTTTGATCTTGGCAGGCAAGACCATTCGCCCCTTAGCGTCTAGTTTACAATCATATTCACCGGTGAAGAATGCCATATTCAGTTTTTACACAATCTCTTAATGACAAAACTAATACAATTCATGACATTTCATACCACTTTCCCCCACTTTTTTACACTGACAGAGCAAAATAGGGTTTTCGGTTAGTTTTTCAAGTGAAAAAAATAAAATAGCTGCTAAACAAAAGACAATAAGATAGTTAGCTCCGAAGGCACAGACAGCTAAAAAGCTTCCTTGCTTGGATAACAATACGCTTTACCCTTCAATATTAGCCCTTATCAGCAACAAAAGGTGGTGGTGGGGAAAGGTGGGAGATCTTTGAACAAAAGCTTAACTGCCCTATAAAATTTCTTAACCCCACGGCCTCCCCCTTGGCGTTTTTTAATACCAATTCTTGCGTTTCTTTCAGCTGAAAAACCTCTTCGACGGAATTTAATTTACCAGCTGGCACCTTAACAATTACAAGCGCTTTCAGTAACTCATGGCTCTTCCATTTCCCTATGGCATTTTCAAGCTTTTGGTTTAATAACACTCTATTTAGCACTCTCTTCTCATTCCTTTTATAATCTAAAGATTCCGCAATTTCCGATATTCCTAGAACTGCGCATAATGTGCGAAACTGTTTATCATTACCAATGGCTAAAATAATTTCTTCCCCGTCAGCAGAGTGATACAGTTTGCCATATGGTGCGATGTTAGGATGCTCCGTTCCAAGTTTTTGCGGGTTTTTTCCTGCTATTAAAAAATTAGTGGCTTGGTTAGATAAGGACGATACTGCTGCATCAAATAAAGACACGCTTACTTTGCTACCTTCTTCGGATTTCAATCGGTGGATATAAGCTAACAAAACTGCTTCCTTTAATTGGTGCGCAGCCAGCACATCGATCAAGGCCACAGGCATCTTTAAAGAAGGACCATTAGGCTCTCCATTTATGTACATAAAGCCCGTTTCAGCTTGAAGAACAGCATCATAACCTACTTTAGGGTTATCCATTCCATAGCCGGTGATTTCAGCATAAATCAATTGCGGATACTGGTCTTTGAGCTGCTCATAACTAAGGCCTAATTTTTCGGCATCACCAGGCTTAAAGCTAACAACTAACAGGTCGGCGGCGGCTATCAACGCAAGCAAGTTGGCATGATCCTCAGTATTTTTTAAATCTAATGATACAGATTGCTTTCCCGCATTTACGGATGAAAAATAGGCGGAAACACCACCTTCGGCGAGTTCATCAGACAAAGTCCATCCTCGGGTAACATCACCGCGAGTAAGCGGATTTTCAACCTTAATAACCTGTGCTCCTAACTCTGCAAAGAATTGACCTACTGAGGGTCCAGCTAAAACACTTGCCAATTCAACAACCTTTAAAGAATTAAATATATGTTGCATCCCTTTTCAATTATATAGTAAATTGCAAACATAAGTAGGTTCTGCCTGTATTCCTTAATTTCTTTTAAGCAGATTTAACCATTTCCACAACATTCACTATGAAAAAATTCGCATACTACACCCTCGTTCTCCTTAGCTGCCTTACTATTTTATCATGCAATAGCAACAATGAGGAGCGCACTGCTTTAGCTGGTCTATGGATCGGTAAAATAATCATGCAAGAGCAAGAGATGCCTTTTAAACTACTAATAGAAGAGGATGGAAATGACCAAATTACAGCAACAGTTATTAATGGTGTTGAGAAAATTGTTTTAGATGAAATAACCCGTACCGGCGATTCATTGCATATACCCATGAATGTATTTGACATTAGTCTAGACCTCTTGATCAAAAAAAATACACTCACCGGCTCTTACACTAAGCATTATGAAGAAAATTACGTGTTGCCTGTCACATTCTCAAAAGGAAATGAACGCTTTACCATTAAAGATGAAGCGGCAAATACCTCTGACTTTGGTGGCACATGGGAAGTAACATTCATTTATCCTGAAGAGCAGGACACCACGAAGGCCGTAGGTATCTTTGAACAAAACGGTACCGATGTTACCGGCACATTTTTAACACCATTAGGGGACTATAGGTATTTAGCAGGAGTAGTTGACGGCAACGAGCTAAAGCTAAGCACATTTGATGGAAACCATGCCTTTTTGTTTAAAGCCATAATACAGGATGATGGCACACTAAAAGGTGATTTTTACTCTGGAAAAGAATGGTATGAAAGCTGGAGTGGCTTTAGAAACTTAGAGGCAGCCCTTCCTAGTCCTGATTCGCTTACTTATTTGAAAAAGGGCTATGATAGAGTATATTTTGAGTTCCCCGATTTAGCAGGTAACAATTATAAATTCCCTAATGACTCTTTGAAGGGCAAAGTAGTAATTCTACAGATTTTTGGTACGTGGTGTCCCAACTGTATGGATGAGACTAAATTTCTATCTGACTGGTACGAGCAAAATAAAGAAAAGGATGTCGCAATCATTGGTTTGGCATATGAAGCCAAAGATGATTTTGATTATGCCAAAGGCCGAGTAGAGAAGATGATCAATAAATGGAATGTTGGTTATAATTTCTTAATAGCTGGACACAACGATAAAGAGGCTGCTTCCCAAAGCTTACCTATGTTAAACAAAATAATCTCCTTCCCCACTATGGTTATTATTGATAAGAACGGCGAAGTAGCAAGAATACACACAGGCTTTAGTGGACCAGGCACTGGTAAATATTACGATGATTTTGTTGCGGAATTCACCAAAACGATGGATGCACTTTTACAATAAACCCTCCTAAGAAATTACCAATTTGTTGACTGATTATTGAATTCAGAGCACTATGCATAGACAATTATTGATTCTTTGCTGTATTTTCTTTTGTGTGCACCTTAGCCTTGCGCAAACTAAGGTGAAAATAGAGATCGAAAAGAGAATAAAGAAAGAGGATATACCAGCAAAAATATTGGAGGAGCTAATGCCAATTCTCGCTTCCGCTAACAATATCAAATATTATCAAGAGCAGGACAGCTTCAACACCTTTTATGAAGTTAAGCTTAAGTATAAAGGCTTAAAGATAAGTATTAAATATACCGAAGGAGGCATATTTCATGACCTTGAAGAAACGATTAAATTGTCCCAAATTCCATCAGATGCAAAGGTTAGTATCATCGGTTACTATTCGGGAAATGCTGTGAACTATAAGGTCAAGAAAATACAGCTGCGCTATACTTCCGATATTGCTAACCCGCTAGAAAACTACCTTCAGAACAACGGCTCTTCCTTTGAGACAAGCTATGAAATTGAAGCCTTTCTGAAGATGGAGAAAGATAGTGAATCCGGTCTATATGAATTCCTATTTTCTCGGCAAGGAGCGCTATTAGAAAAACGTAAAATAAAAACCCGTGAAGCGGACTATGTGCTGTATTAGACAATTCATATACGTATCCATTTTTCTGACAAGTACCTTTTATATTGCGCACGCACAGCAAGTACCTGCTTACCGCTGGGAGCCTGGTATTTCTATTAAAAATAAGCTCTCAGACAATTGGACTACCACATTCCTGCTAAAAGCACGGGTACAAGCCAATACAGATGGCGAAAATAAGTGGGGTCCAGTGGTCAAAATGAATGATGTGAGAGGCTACTTAGCATACACCTTTTTTAATCAGTCTAGACTGCAAATTGGTTACATCATTAGAAT
>JBKEFO010000097.1:0-10297 GCA_046709585.1 Marivirga sp. | reverse complement strand
ATTGTCTTTAGTTGTTTCGGCTAGAAATACAGATGAACTAGCAATTAATAGATTCAGATATTTATACCGAAAAGACCAACTTAACTCCAATTCATTTCAAGTGTTAGGTTTTACAGCCGCTCGAGATCTAAGTGTGCAGTTTTTGCCCAATAGGAGTGCTATACAAGCTAACCAAAGTTATGAGATTGTTCTTGTAGCAATTGATCAGGATCAAAAAAGAAGTCATCGTACCTATGTTTCTTACGAAGCGATTGCTGCTAATTTCTCAGGTACGGTAGTCGATATTAATGCAGCTCCCGTGAATCAGGGAGATGTGAAGATATTTTCTATTAATCCTTTTGCTAATAAATATGATACAGCCGCAGTTCAGCAGTTAGGAGGATCAAATACCTTCGATTTCCAAGATTTAATATTAGGAGATTATATTATTTTGGCCAACCCAAATGTCACAGAATATCCTGATCTAATTCCAACTTATTTGGGAAATACAATTGACTGGGAGCTTGCTGACACTATAAGGTTGCAACAAAGCATATCTAATGTACGCCTAGAGGTTGAGAAATTGCCTGCGCCAACAGCAGAACCACAGGTGGGTAGCTTATCAGGTATCTTTGAAGAAGAGTATGAGGATGCCGATTCCTCTTTAAGACAAGTATTGCCAAGAAAAAGGGTAGGTGGTGCTGGAGTAAGTGTAAGGCGAATTGGGAACTCTAATAAAAACACATCTTTGAGGCTCATTCATGCTAATACTGATCTAGTAGCCTATGTAAAAACCAACGAGAACGGCGAATATGAGATTCCATCGTTGGCAGAAGGTCAATATGCTATTCGATTTGAGTATCCAGGAGTGGAAACAGATGAGACCTCAGATGTATTCTTTGATATTGAAGACGATGTGAGTGAAAGGGTTCAAGTTGATGCCAAGGTAGAAAATGGGAAAATTGTGATTACCAATAATGTAGTAATCGTTTCCAATGGTGCTTTAATAGACTTGACTGTTTCCGCATTTCCTAATCCTGCAAATGACTACCTCAACATTGGCTTGAGTTATTTCGAAAGCGGTATGAAGCTTAAAATGATTGATTTAGAAGGTAGGCTAGTGCGAGAAGTATTTGTTTCTAGTGAAGCTACTCTTATTTACATTGGAGATTTAAAGCAAGGCTTGTATATAATCAACCTAAGTGATAATAGAAAATTGAATATTAATTTAAAGCTTATTAAAAAGTAATCTTCTTTTACATTGCATTTCGACCTAAAAAAAGTGCTGTTGTTCATATATCAGCGCTTTTTTTATATGAAACTTATTTTCTTGTAATTCTCAAGAAGAGGTGTCTATTGATCAAGGTCAGATATTTGGTTTTTTAAAAAAAGCAATGAGCCAAAATGAAGGATGCTCGCCAAGGGAAAGAGTTTCAAATGGTGGCGTAAGTGTTCGAAGATTATCAAATACGACACGCTCTGTCAATTCGCAGCAGGCGAGTAAAGTTGCAGAGGTGGATTTGGTATTAATAGGTGAAAATGGTGAGTTCTCACTAGAAGGTATTCCTGCAGGTAACTACGTAGTGGTTTTTGAGTGTGAAGGTTTAGCTACCAATCCAGATTCTAATAACCAATTTACAATTGATTAACCTGGAGACCAGAAGAGTTCAATAGACGGGCTGATAGAAAATGATTTGATTTATATTGAGTCGTCTATGCAATAAGTTCATCAGAAAACAAATGAAAAAGGAAATAGGTCGTTGGCACTTTCCATTATAATAAAATCCCCAGAGGCATCAGTAAATAAAATTTCAAATTTTTGCTGATGTCTTTTTTCAAATTCTACCATTACTTGACGGCAACCGCCGCAAGGAGGAGCGCTTTGTAAAATCTCTTCACCTGCTTTTGAAGCAGTAATGGCTATTCTTACGAATTTATTGTCCGTGGCTTCGATGCCGGCCCTGTACATGGCAGTTCTTTCAGCGCACAAGCCTGCTGGAAAAGCTGCGTTTTCTTGGTTGGTACCTGTGATGTAGGTCCCATTATCTAGCTCGATAGCGCAGCCTACTGTGAAGTTTGAGTACGGTGAGTAGGAATGTTTTCTTGCTTCGAGTGCTTTATTCCACAAAACTTGATAAGCTTCAGGTAGCTCACTAAAAGCATGAAATTTCTTAAATTGTATATTAATCGATTCTTCTGTCAAATGTTTAAAATTTAAAATGGGCTCTAAATATACAATTACCTTACATATAATTATAATGTTTTTATTTTTTTATAATATTTGTAAAAACATCCGTTAGGAAAGTATGATTAGAGTTGTGATATTTTTGTTGTTCGTTGGCTTATTGTATTCTTGTGGTCCTAAAATGGTTAGTCAAAGCAATGCGGCAAGCGACAAGAAGGCTTCTTCTTTAAACCCTGAGTCTAATCTGCCAGGTCCTCAACAATACAATAAGCCTGCTCAAGAACGTTTTTTGTTCTTCTTCAAGAGAAAGAGTAAATTAAATTGGGGAGATCAGCTAATAGCAGAGTACAAAGAGCGGATGAAAGACAACGCCAAAGCAGCTAAAAAGAAAGCCAGAAAGATGGAGAAACCTCAATATTCAGACCCCTCTTATTTTGGGCATAAGCGGAAGCCGAAAAAAAGACCGCCAGGAAAAATGAAATTCTGTGAAGAATGTGGGATAAAGCATTAATCTTTTTTTAAAATTTGGGTATCTTTGACCAAACAACTTACGCATGAGAAGAAAATTTTTTCCTTTTGATAAGAACTATTTGCTAGATCAAGCACAGCTTGAAATGAAGGAAGAATTACTAAATTCTTTAGTAGAAACAGTCAAGCAGACCTATCTAACGAGATACAATCCGTTAGGATTATTGGATCGCTCCATAAGGAAGATTGTTGATACTACTGCTTATCATCTGGTAGATGTTGCAGATTTATATGATGAGATGGCAGGAATTTACCGTTATAAATATGGTTCGAATCAGCTGGAGCTGTTGTTTGATGGTAAAGACCATCTAGAAAAGTATAAGGATGAATGGTCATTGGCTTTTCACGAATGGATAAAAAACTTTTCTATTTCTAAACCATTTCTCAAAGCAGTATTGGAAACGACGATCTTCTACCCTGAAGAAGAGCAGTCTATACGCGCATTTAATAGACTAAGAGGATTTATTTCGGAGCAATTTGGTCTTAAAGTGTACAAACGGAAAGGAATAGTGCCCATGAAAATTGCCTAAGTCTAAGGTGTTAGTAAGTTAGGTCCATTTGATGTACCTATCCTATCAGCACCAGCATCAATTAATGCAGTAGCCTGTGCATAGGTTTTTATTCCACCACTTGCTTTTATGCCAACATTATGCGGCAAGCTTTTTCGTATTAACGCTATATTCTTCACGGATGCGCCTTCGCCAGCGAATCCTGTTGAGGTCTTGACAAAATCCGCACCAGCATCGGCGCAGATGTGGCAAAGTTTCACAATTTCTTCGTCGTCTAAATAAGCAGTTTCAATGATCACTTTCAGTAGCTTGTCATTTTCATGCGCTAGCTTACTAAATTTAGCGATTTCTATTTTTGGCCACATCATTCCTGCTTTGAAGGCTGAAATGTTGAGCACTAAATCTAGTTCGTCGGCACCATCTTTTATAGCTTGTAATATCTCGGCCTCTTTTGCTTGACTCATTTGATAGCCCAACGGAAAACCGATAACAGTTATAAGCTGAATTGCTGATTGACCAATTTCTCTTTTAGCCTTTTTCACCCAAAAGGGAGGGACGCAAACCCCAAAAAGTGCATGCTCTTTCGCTTCAGATACTATTTTTTCTATATCCGAATCAATAACGGTAGGTTTTAAGTTAGTATGCTCAATGTAATTTTGTATATTTCTCACCCTGTTTTATTAAAGTATGATTCGTAATATAAAGATAATTCTCAATCTACTGATTTGTTTCCTTTTTATAGCTATAGCTGGAAAGGCTCAACACTTGAGGTTTGGTTTTGAAATAGATAAAAATAAAAAATCAGTTACTATCCCATTTAAACTTATCAACAACTTAATTGTGTTGGATGTTCTTTTTGAAGGTGTAATTCCATTAAAATTTATTGTTGATACGGGTGTTTCGAATACAGTTTTGATAGAGAAAAGCTTCGCTGATATTTTAAATATTGTTCCAGATCGCAAGTTGACATTGGTAGGTGCTGCAGGTGGTAAAGAAGTCGAGGCATTTATTGTCAATAGTGTTAGTATTAAGTTGAAAGGTGTTTTGGGGTCGCATATTCCTTTATTGATACTTAAGGAAGACTACCTAAAATTGGAGCAGTCAATGGGTATTAAGGTGCATGGCATTTTAGGGTACGACTTGTTTAAAAATTTCATTGTCTCTATTAATTACGCTAATCAAACTATTTCCTTTTTTAACCCAAGTGATTTTAGAAAAAAGCTTTGGTTCTACCATGAAATGGACATGTTCGTTGAAAATACAAAGCCTTACATATACCAAGAAATTTTATTGGCAGATTCAACTAGGCTGGAAGCAAAACTGATGATTGATACTGGGGCTTCTCATTCTCTAATGCTTCATCAGAATAGCGATGTGAGTATTGAGCTCCCCGCTGTTAGTATTCGGGACATACTCGGAGCAGGAATTGCTGGAGAGATCGAAGGATACGTTGGGAGGATTAAAAAACTGAAGATGAATAATAAGTTTGAGTTTGAGGATGTTATTGCACGCTTCCCTGATGAGGGGAGTTATAAAGATGTTATTCTTAACACTAATAGAAATGGTACAATAGGTGGCGGTATTTTAAAGCGCTTTAACGTTTACTTTGACTATCAAAATGATAAAGTATACCTTCGGAGGAACAAATTTTATAAGGAAGAATTTTCTTATGATATGAGTGGAATTTCAGTTGCCGCAAAAGGAGAGTTATATTTAAGGCCATATTACGTGATTGAAAAAATTAGGCCAAACACACCTGCATCCGATGCAGGTCTAAAGGTAGATGATGTGATTTTACGAATGAATGGAAATTACGGGATAGACCTCAACCTAAATAAGATTAACAATCTGCTAACTAAAAAGCCAGGGAAGAGAATCAAGTTGAAAATTAAAAGAGGGGAAGAAACACTTCAGGTGGAATTCTTGCTAGAGAAATTTATATAATTCCTAAGGTGGATTAACCAATTAAAAGTCTTTGCTTGTTCTTTAAAGCATTTTTAATACTAAAATAAAGCCTTTCAGGATTCAAGCTGTCTTTCATCAGATAGTCTTGAAAACCAAATACAGATTCAGCACTATTTTTGGTTTTTAATAAAGTGAGCGCATAAGCATGCCCTTTGATCTTATTTAGCTGTCCTAATAGTCTTCTCATTGAGCTAGTGCCATAATTGTCGTCTATGAGCACGTAGTTAGGTTTGTTTTGTTTGATGAGCTTTAAAACTTCCTTATCATTAAATGAGATGTAGATAAAAGCGATTTTATCTTTTAATGTTTGTAGGTGAGCGTGAACAGCACTCATCTCAATGGGGTTGTTTCCCACTAATAATACCGTCAATTCGTCGAGTTTTTTCTGTTCCGCTGGCAAGGTGTTAAATTGAAATAGCCTTTTCATTTTGATAGATTTATTATAAATTATCACCTAATAATTAAATTTAATCTTTTCCTTCTAGTATTCCTCGTAAAAGTGAGATATTTGATTATTATTTCGATGAGTAGCAGTTTTTAACATTTTAAGCCCTCGCAGGTTCCCTATTTATGAAGATATTACTTACTGGTGCAAATGGATATATCGGAAGGAGGTTACTGCCTGTACTAGTAATGGAGGGCCACGAAGTTTTTTGTCTACTGCGCGATAAAAGAAGAATTGACCTGGAAGCACATTTAGAGAACCGGGTTACTTTTATAGAGGCCGATTTGCTCGAGCCGAAAGATTTGGAGGCCATACCTGCAGGAATTGACGCGGCCTATTACTTGGTACATTCCATGGGAAGCTCTTCCAAAGCATTTAATGAGCTAGAAGAAATAACAGCAAGCAATTTTGTTGAAGCCTTAGACAAAACTTCATGTGAGCAGATTATTTATTTAAGTGGGATATCTAATGACGATCTTTTGTCCAAGCACCTTCAGTCTAGACGCCATGTTGAAAGTATTTTGGGTACAGCCAAAGCACACTTAACAGTCTTGAGAGCGGCTATAATTATTGGATCAGGAGGAGCCTCTTTTGAGATTATAAGAGATTTAGTAGAAAAATTACCTATAATGGTCGCGCCTAAATGGCTTAAAACAAGATGTCAGCCCATCGCAATTCGCAATGTTATTTACTACTTGTCTGCATGCTTAAGGCAGGGTGCCACTTACGATAAGATATTTGATATAGGAGGGCCTGATATACTTACATATAAAGAGATGCTGTTGCAATTCGCTACTGCACGAGGGTTGAAACGAGGTATTTTCACCTTACCTGTACTTTCACCAAGGTTAAGTTCCTATTGGCTACATTTCGTTACTTCTACTTCCTACAATATTGCTAGCAGTCTGGTAGAAAGCATGAAAAATGAGGTGGTAGTTAAAAAAGATGGATTAAAAGATATTATTCCTCAGGAATTAATTTCTTATAAAGAAGCAGTAGCGATGGCTTTTGATAAAATCGCCCAAAATGAGGTAGTCTCAAGCTGGAAGGATGCGCTGGCAAGTTCTCAGATAGACACGCGATTGATGGATTTTGTGAAAATCCCTGTTCATGGTTGCTTTATAGATAAGCGCACCAAGGTATTTGAAAGGCCAAAGAAGGAGGTGTTGGAAAATATTTGGAGGCTTGGTGGTGACAGAGGCTGGTATTATTGGGATTTCCTTTGGAAAATAAGGGGGTGGATAGATAGAGCAATAGGTGGAGTAGGCTTAAGGCGAGGCCGAAGAAGCCCCGATCAGTTAGTTGCTGGTGATTCCTTAGATTTTTGGAGAGTTTTGGTAGCAGACAAGGAGGAAGGCAGGTTGTTGCTATTTGCTGAAATGAAGCTTCCTGGGGAGGCTTGGTTGGAGTTTAAATACAAAGACGTTGATGGCAAACAATCAATAATCCAAACTGCTACTTTTCGACCACATGGCCTTGCTGGTAGGGCATATTGGTATAGTATATTTTTATTTCATGAATTCATTTTTACTGGAATGCTTAGTAGAATCATCAGTTACCCTAAAATGGTTAAAGCAATTTAGCGATCGTAGTCCCTATTTTTGTTGCGTTAGCATATATTTAAGTTTATGATATTTATTAACTTTGTTTATGTATGTAGTACCTTTACGCATCATAAAAAATTAATAGGTGAAAGTTAGAATATTGATCTCTTCTTTTTTGTTGCTATGCTTTATGCAAATAAGTATATTGAGTGCTGCATGTGAGTTGTACGCGTACTTTTCAGAGAATGAGCTGTCGTTAACTGAATATGTTAATCATGTTCAAATTGATGGTGAGTGGGAAGAAGGACTTGATAATGAAGAGGAAAAGGAAGGGGAAGATACTGATGAAAAAGAGTATGACGCTAATTTAGGGGCTCAAAACAGTTTTTTCTCCAACTTATCAACGTACGATATTCATTATTTGCACAATTATTATTCTGTGACCTTACACATTACTGCAGAACCTCCGGAGTTAGTTTAATTAATATCATTTCTTCAAAGTAATTAATCAACGCTAATATTTTTATGTCAAATAAATCGAATTCCTTTCTTGGAATCAATTCCACTTATATAAAGAATGATATCCCAGCAGGAGTCATTGTATTTTTAGTAGCGGTCCCCTTATGTCTAGGGATCGCTTTAGCATCAGGAGCGCCTCTCTTTTCAGGAATTATAGCTGGAATGGTAGGAGGTGTAGTGGTCGGCTTTATAAGCGGATCTAGGCTTGGCGTCAGCGGTCCTGCTGCTGGTCTAGCAGTAATAGTTGCTGATGCGATCAGGCAGCTTGGAACTAATGCACAAGGAGAGTTCAGCATGGAAATAGGCTTTCCATTATTCTTATCTGCCTTAGTAGTAGGCGGTGTAGTTCAAATTATATTAGCCTTTCTACGTGCAGGTATCATCGGTTATTATTTCCCCAATTCGGTTATTAAAGGCATGTTGGCAGCCATAGGAATCATTATTGTGTTGAAGCAAATTCCACACGCATTAGGGCATGATATTATACCTGATGGTTTTGAATCTTTTTCTCAGAAAGATGGTGAAAATACCTTTACAGAGCTTTGGGTAGCTTTGGGGGATATTAATCCTGCAGCGGTAATAGTTACTTTACTGTCGTTATTTATTTTAGTGTTGTGGGAGCAGAAATTCATGAAAAATATCAAACTTTTTCAAATTGTTCAGGGACCCCTATTGGTTGTTCTAGTGGGTATATTATTAAGTAATGTATTTGCCACTTCAGATACTTTTATCCTTGCCCAAGATGAGATGGTGAGTTTGCCTATAGCCTCAGAGGAGGGCGGGTTCTTACAGCTTTTTACTACGCCTGATTGGAGTCAAATTTTTAGCTGGAATATTATCATCATTGGTATTACAATTGCCATTGTAGCCAGTTTAGAGACCTTACTTTGTGTAGAGGCAACAGACAAGTTGGATCCTAATAAGAATGTAACACCTACTAATAGAGAGCTAATTGCGCAAGGTGCTGGTAATATCATGTCAGGACTAATTGGTGGGTTGCCTATTACGCAAGTGATTGTAAGAAGTTCTGCTAATATTCAATCTGGCGGTAGAACGAAGATTTCAGCTATTTTTCATGGCTTTTTAATTCTATTGACGGTCACTTTTATTCCCCAAGTGATGAATATGATACCGCTTTCTAGTTTAGCAGCGATCTTATTTTTGGTGGGTTATAAGTTAACCACACCTACCTTATTCAAAGCAATGGCTAATAAGGGATGGGAGCAATTTGTGCCTTTTATAATTACTATTTTAAGTATAGTATTTACAGACCTTTTGACGGGTATAGGTATTGGTTTAGCAGTCGCCTTATTCTTGGTATTAAGGAAGAATTTTAATACGCCATTTAGTTTCAAAAAAGAGGAGAAGGAAGGGGAACCTATCACAATTAAACTATCAGAAAATGTTACTTTCTTGAATAAAGCGGGTATCATGCAGGCATTGCATGCTATACCGAAGGGAAGCAAAGTGTTTGTAGATGGTAAAAGCTCTGAGTATATTCATCCTGATGTATTAGAAATTATTGAAGATTTTGCTACACATGCAAAGCAGATAGACATTGATTTGACAGTAGAATTGCCTGTGGTAAATGAAAAAGATGAAAAAGATAAAAATGATACCATTAAACTATTTAAAAGTAAAGTAAGAAGTGAAGATCATAAAGAAGATTCTTACATTAAAACAGTCTTTAACTCATAAAAATCGAAAATGAATCAATCATACAACAAACTATTTGATAACAACCGAAAGTGGGTAAGCGATAAATTACAAGAAGATGAGTCTTACTTTGAGAAAATGTCTACAGGACAAAGTCCTGGATACTTGTTTATTGGTTGTTCTGATAGTCGGGTGCCAGCGAATGAAATAACAGGAACACAGCCTGGTGAAATGTTTGTTCATAGAAATGTGGCCAATATGGTGGTGCATACAGATATGAACTTGATGTCCGTATTGCAATATGCCGTACAGGTACTCAAGGTGCCCCATATCATTGTTTGTGGACACTATGGCTGCGGTGGGGTCAAAGCTGCGGCAGACACAAAAAGCTTAGGGCTTATTGATTCTTGGTTAAGAAATATCAAAGACTCTTACCGTAAAAACCGTGAATTTATTGATGCGGGCACTACTGAAGAGGAAAAACACCAACGACTAGTACAAAGCAATGTTAAGGAGCAAGTGTACAACCTCTATATGACATCCTATGTACAAGATGCCATGAAGAATGGCCAAGGTATTCAGGTGCATGGATGGGTTTACGATTTAAAAGATGGATTACTAAAAGATCTGGATATCGATATTGATAATCAGTTTAGTGATTTTGATTTGTATAAGGTAGATTAAATATTTGATTATAAAAGATAAGGAGCCTTCTGACGAAATCGTTGGAAGGCTTTTTTGTTAATTATATGTATAATCCTTAATTCAAGAATAAACAGATGTTACTAGAAATTGATTTTTCTAATTAGAGGTAATACTTATAACGTGCTCCCAATTGAATCCATTATAATTTAGGGAGATTTTCATGATATTTGTTGGTGATAACAACAGCAAAAGAAAGAGACTTATTCCCTTATAATTCTCATGTTTAATTAATTCATATATGATTTTGCAATCTTTAATATAT
>JBKEFO010000096.1:0-10314 GCA_046709585.1 Marivirga sp. | reverse complement strand
GCAGAACAGATGATCAAAACGAAAAAAAGATTGAAAACAGAATTAAGGTGTATCTAGACGAAACACTACCTGTAGCCAACTATTTCGGACTAAAAAATAAGTTCGTAAAAATAGAGGGTGTGGGAACAATTGAAGGGATATTTGAAAATATTAGTACTGAAATAGATAAGCTGAAGTAAGGCGTTTTATTCCAATATTTCATGAAAGCCTTTTGCAGTAATGTGAAAGGCTTTTTTTATGCGTTATGTGCTATTAGGCAATAATTTCATTAATGCCATAATTTCAACTAAATTTGCACTTTCAAAATTCGACTTATGTCAAATCCCAATTTCATTGATTACGTAAAGCTCTGTTCCCGATCCGGACAAGGAGGGCCCGGCTCTATCCATATGCGCCGTGAGAAGCATGTTCCTAAAGGAGGTCCTGATGGTGGTAACGGCGGGCGCGGAGGTCATATTATCTTAAAAGGTAATAAACAGCTGTGGACTTTGCTTCACTTAAGGTATAAGAAACACGTAGTCGCCGACGAAGGGAAACCTGGTGAAGGTGGCAATAGGTCTGGTTCAGAAGGGCAAGACGTATACCTAGAAGTACCCTTGGGTACAGTAGCTAAAAATGCAGAAACAGGAAAAGTATTATTCGAAATTTCTAGCGATGGTGAAGAAGTAACACTAACACAGGGTGGTAGAGGTGGCTTAGGCAACTCAAACTTCAAATCAGCTACCAACCAAACACCGCGGTACGCACAGCCCGGCGAAGAAGGAAAAGAAGAGTGGATCATACTGGAGTTAAAGCTATTAGCAGATGTAGGCCTCGTTGGCTTTCCAAATGCGGGTAAAAGCACATTGTTGTCAGTATTGTCGGCAGCGAAGCCCGAAATTGCAGACTATGCTTTTACTACACTTACGCCAAACCTAGGAGTAATTCCTTATCGTGATCACCGCTCATTTGTCATGGCTGACATCCCTGGGATAATAGAGGGAGCGGCAGAAGGTAAAGGCTTAGGCACCCGTTTTCTACGTCACATTGAAAGGAACTCTATTCTTCTGTTTATGATCCCCGCCGATACACCGGACATAAAAAAGGAATATGAAATTTTAAGAAATGAGTTACAAAAGTACAACCCTGAGTTACTTGACAAGAATAGACTGCTTGCCATCACGAAATCCGACCTACTTGATGAGGAATTAATGGAAGAAATGAAAAAAGAAATACCAGAGGAACTTCCTTCTATTTTCATTTCATCATTAACACAGTATAATACGGAATTACTAAAAGACCTTATCTGGAAAAGCTTAGAATAATGCCATCTTGTCATAATAATCACTTTGGCAAAATCATTGATCAATAAGAGCAAATTACAAAGAGAAACTATATAGCTATGGCTACTAAAGATACAGAAGAACAAGAACTAAATAATCAGCAATTGCATGCCGAGCAGCAGCAAGGTGCTGATGGAAACACTGCTGAAGTCAATGAAAGTGCACCAGAAGAAGAAGAGGATGCCGTTGTTGAAGAACAACTAAGTGCCGAAGAACAGCTTCAAATAGACTTAACCGAAGCGAAAGACAAATATTTGCGTCTTTATTCTGAGTTTGAAAACTTTAGAAGAAGAAATGCTAAGGAGCGTTTGGAGTTAGTGAAGACTGCTTCTGCTGACGTAATTACAGAATTACTGCCAGTAGTGGACGACTTTGAAAGAGCCACTAAATCTTTTGCCGAAAACGAAGCAAGTAAAGACATCATGGAGGGCATTCAGCTTATCCACACTAAGTTCTTGAAAGCCTTAGAAGACAAAGGACTAACAGTGATGGAAAGTAAAGTTGGAATCGATTTTGATCCAGAAATACATGAAGCCATCACAAAAATACCTGCTCCTAGCAAAAAGCTGAAAGGCAAAGTAGTAGACACAGTAGAGAAAGGATATACCTTAGGAGACAAGGTCATCCGTTATGCAAAAGTGGTAATTGGAGAATAATACAGTATGGCTAAAAGAGATTTTTACGATATTTTAGGAGTAAGCAAAGGTGCTTCAGATGAAGAGATTAAGAAGGCTTATCGTAAGGTAGCCATTAAGTTTCATCCGGATAAAAACCCTGATAACCCCGAAGCAGAAGATAAATTTAAAGAAGCTGCCGAGGCTTATGAAGTTTTAAAGAACAAAGAAAAGCGTCAGCGCTATGATCAATTTGGTCATGACGGTGTTAAAGGCGGCCCTGGTGGTTTTGGCGGCGGTGGCGGCATGAACATGGATGATATCTTCAGCCAGTTTGGTGACATCTTCGGCGGAGGAGGCAACGGTGGCGGATTCGACGGTTTCTTTGGTGGTGGCGGCGGTCGTGGACGATCACGTGGCCGAAGAGGTTCTAACCTTCGTATCAAGCTCAAGCTCACACTTGAAGAAGTAGCACACGGCGCCGAAAAGAAAATAAAAGTCAACAGGCTAATTGCAGCAGATGGCATTACCTATAAAACTTGCGACACTTGTGGTGGTACAGGCCAAGTTCGTAGAGTAACAAACACAATGCTCGGTCAAATGGTATCAGCAAGTACTTGTCCTACCTGCCATGGATCAGGCAAATTTATTGATAAAAAACCTCCTCATGTAGATAATACAGGTTTAGAGCCTAAGGAAGAGGTTATATCAGTAAAAATTCCTGCTGGTGTTGCTGATGGCATGCAGCTATCTATGCAAGGTAAAGGCAACGAAGCCCCCTTAGGTGGTGGCGCCGGTGATCTGATCATATTGATTGAAGAGGCTGAGCATGACGTATTAAAACGAGACGGGCAAAATATTATTTATGACCTGTACACCAATTTTGTAGATGCTGTTTTAGGAACTTCTGTTGAAGTACCCACCATAGACGGCAAAGTGAAAATTAAAATCGACGCTGGCACACAGTCAGGAAAAATCCTACGGCTACGAGGCAAAGGTGTGGGTGATGTTAACGGCTACGGTAGAGGAGATCAACTTATACATGTTAACGTTTGGACGCCTAAGAATGTCAGTGACGAAGAGAAGAACATGCTAGAAAGCATGAGAGACTCTGAAAACTTTAAACCTAACCCAGGCAAAGGAGACAAAGGTTTCTTCGACAGAGTAAAAGAGTTTTTTAATTAAAGAAAAGTTTATTTCCAATAGAAAAAGCCTAGTTGATTTATTTCATCTGGGTTTTTTTTTGATATATCGTTTAATATCAAAGAATTATGTAAAATGATAAAACCTATTATTTAATCTATTCGTACTAGAAATATGAGCTTTAAGTACGCATTTTTTCTGTTTATCATTTCATCGCCTTTCTTTGTGCAATCACAGGAACTTCATAAATATTTTGAAGCTGACCATGTAAAACACACTGAAAAGATAAAATTAAATGTTACCACCAAAGCCGGTACATCTTATATAAATGCTATTTCCTCTAAAAAGCCTGTTATAATTTACGGTGGCAATGAAAACGATGTCGCTGCAAGCAGCTTTCAAATAAAAACTGAGAACAAAGACCATCTAATTAATGCCAAACTGACTTGTAAAGAGCACGCTGGGTCCAATTTTACAGAGGCCGTGGCCGCTAACATATTTAACAGCTCAGAGGCAAAGAATGATATGTGGCAGATTAACCTGTCTGACGATGTTCCTTTTGATTTAGACTTAGAATACCTAGTAGGGTCTTCTACCGTTGACCTTTCGAACCTTGCTGTAGAAAAATTAAAAATAAAATCCGGAAGTGCGGATGTGTTTATTAGATACTCTAATAAAAAACAAAACACCGTGGCTATGGACACCTTTTTTATCAAGGTGAATATGGGCTCAATTGAGGTTCAAAATCTGGACTTAGCACTAGCAAAGGAAATAATTGCGGAAGTTGGATTTGGCTCAATTACACTAGATTGTGGTAATAATTGGAAAATAAATAGTGTTGTGAATGCTTCCGTTGGTGCTGGTTCGATGACCATAAAGCTCCCGCCAACAGAACAAGCGGTATTGGTTAAACTAAATGATTCTCCTCTGTGCAAAATAAACCTAGACAAAGATTTCCAAAAAGTAGGACATAACGCCTACGGAAATACAGCTTACCGTTCAGACGCTACCAACAGCATCTCGTTCTCCGTAGAAGTGGGCATGGGTAGTATTTCCTTCATTACACAATAAACCGGCCCTAACTTATCCTATTCCAGTTTAGTTGGTTTTTCTTTTGAGTATCAACTTTCATTCTTAAAAGCACATTTTTGTCCTCATTTAACTCGGGGTCCGCTTGCAATATCTTTTGTGCTGCCTGCCTAGCGGCACTTAAAATGGGCTCATCTTCCCTTAAGTCACCAATTAAAAGATCCACTTGGCCACTTTGCTGTGTGCTCATCATGTCACCTGGGCCTCGCAATTGCATATCTACCTGAGCAATTTCAAACCCGTCAGTGGTCCTAACCATCGTTGCGATCCTAGTCTTGGCCTCCTTACTTAATTTATAGTTTGTTACTAGTACACAATACGACTGCTCTGCTCCTCTACCTACCCTGCCTCTCAACTGATGTAGTTGCGCTAAGCCAAACCGTTCAGCATTCTCAATTACCATGACGGATGCGTTGGGCACATTTACGCCTACCTCTATTACAGTGGTCGCTACCATAATATTGGTCTCCCCTTTTACAAAACGTGCCATCTCCCAGTTTTTATCCACTGGCTTCATCTTACCGTGAACAATACTAATCGGAAAATCAGGAAATGCTCTCGACACACTCTCATAGCCATCCATTAAATCCTTTAAATCCAGCTTTTCAGACTCTTCAATCAACGGATAAACCACATATACTTGCCTGCCTAAGCCCACCTCCTTCTTCAGAAAGCCGTTTAACTTAAGCCTATTTGCATCGTACTGGTGTATTGTTTTAATCGGTTTTCTACCCTTGGGCAGCTCATCAATAATGGAAATATCCAAGTCACCATAAACCGACATCGAAAGTGTTCTTGGAATTGGTGTCGCCGTCATAATTAATATATGAGGCACTGTCTGCTTATTCTTTTTCCACAACTTGGCGCGTTGTGCCACGCCGTACCTATGCTGCTCATCTACGATCGCTAATCCCAAATTCTGAAAAACAACTATATCCTCTAGTAGCGCATGTGTACCTACTAAAATATGAAGCTTTCCGTTGGCAAGCTGCTCATGTATTTCTCTTCTAGCTTTGATTTTGGTCGCTCCTGTAAGCAAGGCAATGTTTACACCTATTAAATCGGCAAACTCTTTGAGACCTTCATAATGCTGGTTAGCCAATATTTGCGTTGGCGCCATCAAGGCTACCTGGCCACCACTATCAATAACAACAAGGGCCGATAAAAATGCCACAATGGTTTTACCACTACCCACGTCACCTTGTAGCAGACGGCTCATTTGCTTTCCGCTCTTAAGGTCTACGAATACCTCTTTGATAACCTTCTTTTGTGCATTGGTTAAATCAAAGGGTAAATGCTTTTCATAAAAAATGGTTAGCAGCTCAGTTTTGGTGAACAGCTGTCCTCGAAACTTTTCCAAGCGTATTTTTTTTTGCAGCAAGAGCCTCAACTGCATGAAAAAAAATTCTTCAAATTTCAATCTAAATCTAGCCTGCTGTAACAACTGCTCAGAGCGTGGGACGTGAATTTGTGCAATCGCTTCCTTCTTAGGAAGCAGCGCAAAATCCAGAATCAGTTCTTCGGGCAAAACTTCAGGGATTCGATTATAGGCTTCTTTTAACAACGTTTTTTGGAGGTTAAATAATGCTTTACTATCTAAAAAACGCTTGCGTAATGTTTCAGTAGTAGAATAAATGGGCTGAAGAAACTGGTTATTTTCCGCCGCATCTGTTAACACACTCATCTCTGGATGTGCCATGGAAAGCTTACTGCCAAAGCGGTTCACCTGACCATAGGCCACAAAGTTAACACCAGTCTTTAGTTTGGGCTCCACCCACTTGATACCTGCAAACCAAATAAGCTCTATGCTACCACTTTCGTCATAAAGCTGTACGACCAAACGTTGTTTCCTTCCCGTTCCCGTTAGTTGCTTAGACCGTATTTGCCCTTTTATTTGTACACTAGGAAGGTGTTCATTTAAAGACCTGATAGCATAAAACTTAGTCCTATCTTCATGCCTAAATGGATAGTGTTGTAATAAGTCGGCATAGGTATGAATATGCAGTTCCTTTTTTAATAACTCTGCTTTTTGGGGCCCAACGCCCTTCAAAAATTCTATAGGTGTTTGAAAGAAAGAAGCCATTTTACTTCCACTCTAATGTGTTGAGCGCTCTTATGATGTCTTTCTTCACATATGCTATTACTGGCGCCAAGGAATCATTTTCAGTAGCTGTTCTAAAATATAAAGCGCCACGTAAAAAGTGCGTCGTTGAATCTGTTGTATAAAACTGAAACTGACTAGGCACATCTCCCTCAAGCTCTGCAATAGACACAAGCTTACCAGAAGGCGTTTGAATAATTGTTTCCTCTATGGAAGACGCCTTTGCTTGGTGCTTGGCCGTGAGTTTATAAGCGTCGTCAATGTTGATGCGCAAAGAATCTCTGTTTCCATATAAGGGTTTATAAGTGATGTGCACCTCTGCCACCAACTCCGGATAAAAAAGTGCAAACCAATAACGCTCTGCTAAATAGGAGGAATCGGGGAGAATCTTTGCATGTCGTGAATACTGAAAGCTAAAAGGAAACGAATCAGGCAATTGTTGATAAGCAGGAATAGGGAGGTCTATCCTATTAAAGCCTACCGGCTTTGGATAAAAATCTTGCTCACATGCTACGGTGACCAACAAAATAATTATGGCTATGAAATATACTTTCTTATGCTGCATTTTGTAAATATAATGGCTTTCAGCTTCATAACTAAATGTTAACTTATTGCATTGATACTATCGCATAAACCTTTTCACTATTTTCATTAGCACGCTGCTGTATGGTGGGTACTTGAGTTTTAAGTCAAACCAAGTACCTGTCTTCATAATAGATTTTTCATGTGAAAAAGTCATAAATCCTGCCTTCCCATGGTAATTGCCTTGGCCACTGTTGCCTACTCCACCGAATGGCAATTCAGGGTTTCCTAAATGCACTAAACCATTATTGATGCAGCCCCCACCGAATGGCACTGTTTGAATGAACTTATCAGTCACCTTTTTACTATTTGAATAGATATATAAAGCCAAGGGATTGGGGTTTTTGGAAATAATTTCCAGCGCCTCTTCATCAGTTTTATATATAAAGACAGCGAAGATAGGGCCAAAAATTTCTTCATGGAATAGTCTATCGTCCTCAGTAATATTGGTAATCATAGCAGGAGCGATCTTTCTTGTTTTATCATCAAAGGTTCCGCCGAAAATTCTTTTCCCTTCCTGAAGATAGCCTTTTAGCGTATCATACCTTTTTTGATTGATGATTTGTGCCAAGTATTTACTTTCCGTGGGTGCGAGACTACCATAAAATGTCATTAAAGCAGCTTTCAGCTCATCCAAGAACTCCTCTTCTATACTCTCATGGATCAATAAATAATCTGGTGCTACACAGGTTTGTCCAGCATTCACCATTTTTGAGAACGCTATTCTATATGCGGCAACCTCTAAACTTGCCGACTTATCCACAACGCAGGGCGACTTGCCGCCAAGCTCTAAGGTAGTGGTCACCAGCTTCTCCGCTGCCATTTTAGCAATAATTTTCCCTACCGCTACGCTGCCCGTAAAAAACACATGGTCAAAGTGAAGGTTTTCCATTAATTGTGGTACAACAACCTTACCTTCTCCTGTAACCACGGCTACATATTCTTCTTCAAAATGCTTACCTATGAGCTCCTGAACCAGGCCACTGACACGAGTGGTCTCTTCTGGCGGCTTAAGCATACAAGTATTACCCGCCGCAAGGGACGCCACTAAGGGTGACATAAGTAAATTGAATGGATAATTCCATGGGCCAATAATTAAGCAAACGCCTTTTGGTTGATAATAGACCTTGCTGCTTGATGGGAAATGCAATAAAGAGGTACCTACACGCCTTGGACGCATCCATTGTGATAAATATTTTAGCGCTATATTTATTTCTTCATAAACAACGCCTATTTCGGATACGTAGCTCTCAAAAGGGTGCTTACCAAAGTCCTGTCTTAAAGCCTTAATAATAGCCTCTTCATTATCTTGAATAATTTTTTTCAGCTTTTTCAACTGTGCTTTCCTAAAACTATAGGCTTTGCTCTGTTGAGAGGCAAAAAATGCTTTCTGCTTGTTGAATATTTCAAGTTGCTTCTCTATGGAGGTGTTTTCTAAAACAATGTCACTCATGCTGTATATTTTAAGACCCAAGACAAGTTAAGAAATAAAAAAAAATATTGGGCACTGCACAGCATCATTTTACAATGGACATGAATTTTTAACTCTCGGAAAATTATTTGTAGCTTTGAAAAGTTATTAGCTCACGGCAGATTAATCGCTTACAAAACCATCAAAAAGATAATCGCAAATGGAAATTCAATATATCCTAGAATCTATCGGGACCTTTGTATTTGCCATTTCTGGTGTGCTCGCAGTACAGGGAAAATCTGAAGATTGGTTTGGTGCAGGCTTTACAGGTTTCATTACAGCCATCGGTGGGGGTACACTGAGGGATATTTTATTGGGCAGCTACCCACTGGCCTGGATTGCCGATATTTATATCATCTATTCTGTATTTGCCGGCATCTTATGTGCCGTATTCTTTGGCAAATACTTACAAAAGCTTCGCAAGACACTTAAGATATTTGATACTTTAGGTATTGCCATCTTTACCGTTGCTGGAGTAGAAAAAGCTTTGTCTTTAGGCGTTCGCTGGGAAGTTGCAGCTATGATGGGTATGTTTTCTGCTGTTTTTGGCGGCGTAATTAGAGATACGCTAGTGAATGAAACACCCGTTTTATTTAAGAAAGAAATTTACGCCAGTGCATGCTTAGCCGGTGGCTTGTTTTATGTGATGCTTTATTATCTTGATGTGCCTAGAGACTATAACTTTGTGCTATCCGCCTCATTTATTATCACCTTAAGGATATTAGCCGTGAAATTACACATCAATTTCCCGACTTTATAAGGCCGACAACCAAAGTATATTTAGGAATTACTTTTCCTTAGTGAAATAAATTCCCCTCAAGGTTAAATCTTTGCTGAAGTGAAGGTAGACTTAAGGATTATAACTGATGACGATAGTCAAGTTGCAAACCTATGTTACTGATTCGATTGTGTTGTTTTTTAAAGTATTGATTGATAGGGGTCGGCTTGTTGCAATAGGCTATATAAACCAAGAAGATACTTTTTTAATGGATTGTCCTTCATGGGACAACAGAATAAATACTATTTGTAAAAACATAAACCTTGATGTTGTGTAGTCGCAGACTTTCGCATTTTGAACCGAAAGTACCTATGAAAAGAGGTGCTATTACTTATCAACTACGCTATGGCTATGAAGATAAGGTTAAGCTTCAGCTTCAGCTTGAATTTTTTTTTCAATATTAGTGCAGCAAATACCAATTCATCTTTATAGTCTCATAAGTCTTTTCCTTACTTGATTAGGACAACTACAATAAAAAAAGCAAGTCTCCAGCATTTGAATCAAGAAAATATGGACTAATAAGCTTAAGGTCTTTTTTATCCTACATATCAATTAAAATCCCGCTCCCTAGAAGACCTCTTTTCAATTAAAAAGCTGTAATCAACCTACCTTTGAACCATTAGCGAGAAGAAATTCAGTGTTTAGTAGAGATACGCCAGCTTCATCTAATCCACCTAAAACCAAGCACTCGCTCATCATATTTGCTATTTGTTTGGGCGGAAAGTTCACGACAGCTATAATTTGCCTGCCTGCTAAATCTGCTGGGAGATAACGGTCGGTAATTTGAGCAGAACTTTTTTTAATACCCAACTTGCCAAAATCAATAGTAAGAATATATGCTGGTTGTTTTGCCTCTTTAAATATTTCAGCGGTTTTAATAGTGCCCACTCTAATGTCGACTTTTTCAAAATCTTGAATAGTGATCTTTTCATTCTCCATTATGCTGACTATTTATACACCACTTACACCAAATAGTGAGCCTATATAGGCCGTTATACCCATGGCTAAGGTGCCCCAAAAAGTAATTCTGATAATGGCACGTGAAATAGTGGAGCCCCCTGCTTTTGCAGCAATAGTGCCTAAGACAACCAAAAAGATAATAGCAAATGCATATTGGTAATACTCCATCCAGTTAACAGGACCAAATACGGCCACAAGTACGGGCAAGGATCCCCCGAACACAAAAGCTCCTCCTGATGCAAGTGCTGCCTGTA
>JBKEFO010000095.1:0-10398 GCA_046709585.1 Marivirga sp. | reverse complement strand
CATCTAAAGCCTCTCCTATTGGATCAATAGCTTCAAAAGCACTGAATAAGCCCGATAAAGCATACATCACGAAAAATATAAAGCCTGTAGCCACTAAAGAATCAACCCATATGTTTTTAAGGAATTTTAATCTCATTGTATTGAAATAATGCTTTTTTTTATTCGAATATTAAAATTAAAACAATATTCGTTAATAAACAATTATAAGCAATAAAACTTGTTTTAGGTCATCATATCTTTAATTTTTGTACATTAAGGCGCTTAAATTAATATTTTGAAAAGAAAAAACAGACTTAGTTTATCCGAATACAAAGAAGGGGTATTAGATGGTAACAGAGTAATACTTAGCAGGGCCATTACCTTAGTTGAAAGTCAATTAGAAAGTGATAATCAACTAAGCACTGCCCTTATTGATGCACTATACCCTCACACAGGACATAGCTTAAGAATTGGCATAACAGGTGTCCCGGGAGTTGGGAAAAGTACTTTCATAGAAAGTTTTGGGCAGTATCTCATTCAAAATGACAAAACGATTGCTGTATTGACGGTAGACCCATCAAGTCAGAGAAGCTTTGGAAGCATATTGGGTGACAAAACTAGGATGAATGAGCTTAGCATAGATAAAAATGCTTACATAAGGCCATCGGCAACTGGAGATGCGCTAGGTGGAATTACTCGAAAAACTAGAGAAAGTATGCTTTTATGTGAAGCCGCGGGATACGACGTTATACTAATTGAAACCGTTGGCGTTGGGCAATCTGAAACGGCTGTTAAAGACATGGTTGATTATTTCTTATTGCTAATGCTAGCAGGTGCTGGCGATGAACTGCAGGGTATAAAAAAGGGTATAATGGAAATGGCTGACTCCATAGTAATTACCAAAGCAGATGGAGAAAACACATTGGCTGCGAAAAGGGCTAAAAGGGAGTATGAAAATGCTTTACACCTTTTCCAACCCAACAGTAATGGATGGAGTCCTAAAGTACAGTTAACATCATCTATTAATAATCAGGGAATGCATGAAGTGTGGGACTTAATATTGACCTACCATGAAAAGATGAAATCAAATGGCTATTTTGCTGAAAACAGAAGAATTCAAGCTACCCAATGGATGCACGAAACCATTCATCACTATTTGAAAAAGAATTTTTATAATGCACCTGAAGTTAAAAATAATTTAAAGAAATTTGAAAAGGCGGTGCAATCAGGCACAAAACATGCCGTACAAGCTGCCCATGAACTTATCAACCAACTGAAAGCTTAGTTATATGAAAAAACAAATCATTTTATCCTTACTTATTCTACTATCTAATGTCGGGTTCGGGCAAACGCCATGTGAGAATGGGAAAGCTGGTGAATTTCCATGCAGAAGGGTAGATCTATATGCTCACCTTGATAATAGTTTACTTTCTGGCAGGTCTGGAATTGAAGGCAATGATATCTGGGGTTGGACGGATCCAATGTCTGGAAAAGAATACGCCTTAATGGGGCAAACCAATGGTACCGTATTTGTTGACCTAAGCAATCCCAATGAACCTCAGATCATTGGTCGACTTCCATCTCATCAAAATACTGCGAGCCTTTGGAGAGATGTTAAAGTATACGACAACCATGCATTTATAGTTGCTGACAACAACTCTGGACATGGAATGCAGGTATTTGATTTGAAAAGGCTAAGGAATGTAAATACCCCCCCCCAAATTTTCACTGCCGATGCACGCTATACTGGAGTTTCAAGTGCACACAATATTGTAATCAACCCAGAGAAAGGTCTCGCATACATAGTTGGCGCCAGAGGTGCTAGTAATAATTGCGGCGCTGGCGGCTTACATATTGTAGATATATCTAACCCCCTAAACCCTACATATGCTGGATGTTTTGATTCTGATGGCTACACTCATGATGCTCAAGTTGTAACATACCATGGACCAGATATAGATTATCAAGGAATGCAGATCGCTTTCAATGCAAATGAAAACACCATCACCATCGCTAATGTTGAAAATTCCAGTAGTGGCATTTTAATAAGTAAGCAAGGATACGCAGCTTCTGCTTATGCACATCAAGGTTGGTTAACAGAAGACCATAGGTACTTAATCTCAAATGATGAATTGGATGAAATTCGAGGGTTAGTCAGTAATACACGTACCTTAATCTGGGACGTGACTGATTTAAATAACCCAATATTAATGAACGAATATAGCGGCAATACGCCAAGTATCGACCATAACCTATATACACATCAAGGGATTGTTTACCAATCTAATTATACCAAAGGGCTGGTCTTATTAGACGCATCAGAAATATCAAATGCATCTTTTACGGAAGTTGGTTTTTTTGACACTTACCCCGCAAATAATGATGCCAGTTTCAATGGTACCTGGAGTAATTATCCATATTTTAAAAGTGGATTAATAATAGTTAGTGATATTAATAGGGGTCTATTTGTGCTTAAAAGGAGTGAAGGTACGAACTCTGTCCTATCGCAACAACCAATTATTACATACCAGGCAAATAGTGCCACCGCTAATATTGTACCTGCTGAAGATATTATTATTGACAGTTATGAATGGGAAGTACGTACTGAAAATAACGAATTTAGTGTATTAGAAAATAATGAAATATATTCAGGCGTGAGTACTGAGAAATTAGAAATTGACTTCTCAACTATGGGTAATGATGAGCAGAGATACCGTTGTCGATTAATTACCGCTGATGGAGCAAGCACTTATAGCGCATTAAGTAATCCCGTAAAGCGTTCAGCAAATATTACTAAGGTTATTAAGCCCATCGCAGCTTATGCGTTTACGGTTTACCCAAACCCCGCGACAGACAAGTTATACATAGAGAATGATGGAACGAAAGTCTTCAAATCTTTTACTATTTATACTGCTGATGGAAAAGTAAAATTAGAAGGAAATCTGCATAATAACACTATTGACATTTCAACGATCAATGCTGGTGTCTACCTATTATTCTTAAAAGACGAAAAGCAACAAATTTTTTACAAGAAGATTGTGAAGTAGCAAAGATCAAGGCCTAGAAAACTATATTTTCTAGGCCTTACTTATTTTACATTTTTATAATTAAAAGGGCAGTGCCTGCATCTATTTCCACAACAATAGCCACGCTGTAAATGGTGATTCGCCGTGAAAACCATTAGCCCATTTTCGAAATAATACAAGCGTTGTTCCTCCTCCTCTTCCTTGGACTTATTTTTTTTATCCTCTTTCATATTACTGTAACAGGCTTTTTATTCTCATCAATAGCTACCATCGTAAATATTCCCGAAATTGACTTCTCTCTACTATCGGAATACATCTCTTCCGTAAACACCTCTACCAATACCTCCAGACTAGTTTTGCCTACTCTAGTAATAGTTCCTATCAATTCTACAATAGTACCTGCAGGTATCGCTTTGTTAAAATCTATTTTATCTAAACTTACTGTCACCATCTTTTGTCTGGAGTACCTTGTAGCAGTAATAAATGCCACTTCATCCATCCAATTCAGTGCCGTTCCACCAAAAAGGGTGTCGTAATGGTTCGTAGTATTCGGAAATACCGCTTTTGTAACCTTCGTTATGGCCGCAGTTTTTCTATCTTCCACTTCTAATTAAATATAAATTGACTTGGAAAAATCCCTACCTGAAATGTATTTACTAAGTCGCCCGCAGCATTATAGTGCAACACTTTACCTTCACTGCCAAAATTCACACCATCACCTAAATAGATATCTCCATTGAATGGATTAACCCCTAGTGCATATGGTAAATCAATTGCTATTCCGCTCACACGATTTGTAACTTCTTCAGACGTCAACTTAATACTGTTTACCTTATCGCCCTGAAGAAAATATAGCTCCCCATCAAACAATGCTACGTCTCCTAAAACAGGGGCTCCCAAATCAATAGTTTGCGCAATTTTTTGGCCTTCAATATCTATTTTAACCAATTTTCCTGATGTACAGACCACCCATGCAGCACCTTGGCTATCGATAAATAATTCATCGGGACCATCCGGCAGTTCCATATCAGTCACTTCAGAAAAATCATTTATATTAATCATTGTAAGATGACGATAGCTACCAAAGAAATTTCTGGTAATCAATAAGGTATTATCAATAAGTTCAATTTGCTCGATACCTGGTGCAGTGGAAATGGAATCAACTACCTCCATATTATTTAAATCTACTACCAACACTTTACTGTTTGAGAGCGAAAAATCCGTATTATACGGTCCCCATACAGTAACGAAGGCTCTACCCTGACTAGTGGCACTCATATACCTCGGTTTATCTAAAGAGGGATTCTCTAAAGTTTCTATAGACTCGAAGGTTTTTGTATCAAAAGCTTCAATAGTGTTTGATCCATTGAGAATGCCGTAAGCTGTTTCATTCTCAAGCTTAACACTCTGTAGCACATCCCCGATAAAGTACCCATTGGCTTCTCTAAAGGCTGTACTGTTGTAACTAGAGTCATTTGTATTATAAACTCCTATCGTAGCATTTGCTGACCCGAAATTCCCCTCATTGACCACCCAAACATTCCCAGATGATAAAGATGGGCTCTCTTCTTCATTACAAGAAGAAAACAAGACCAATGCGACTAAACATATAAAAATTTTATTCATTTCGATTTTAAGTTAATAGTGTAATTAATTGAAAGTTCGTAATTCCTACCAGGCATAGCATAGTTTAGATAAGTCTGATAGGCTTTATCAAAGATGTTTTTAGCTTTTAACGAAAGCCCAAACTGATGTTGGTCATACCTAATCCCTATATCATGTAGGCTAAAAGCAGGGATAGCATAGCTAGCATTATTTTGGGCTGTGGTAAATACCTCAGATGTGTTAAGAACAAAGTAATTCAACAGAAAATGCTTGTACCCAAGGTTAAATGAGGCATTTGCCTTGTGCAAAGGGACATAAACTAAATAATAATCTTCTTCACTGCTTAAACCTAGCCTCTTTGCGTTGTTCAGGGCATAGCTCACCTCGAGTTGATAGTGAAAACTATTACTATATGACCTCTTCAAGGTAGATTCTATCTCTAATCCTTTGATCTCTACATCAGCAATATTCATAGGTCTAGCTTGCCCATCAACCGCTATCCATTGAATGTAATTAGCTATCTGATTTTTAAATACCGTAGTTGTAATTCTCCAATTAAAGTTCTGATAGTTTAAAGAATACTCAAGTCCCGCTTCTGTGTTCAAAGCGCGCTCAGCAAGGATAACTTCTCGGTCTGGTAACTCCCAAAATCTATCATTCAAAGTAGGAACCCTATAATTGTAAGAGGTATTGGCCCGAATTTTAAATTGCTGATGATCACCTTTTATCAAAGGGTACATTACTCCGAGATAAGGTGTAAAAGGAGTTAGTGCTGTTTGCGAAACAATTTGTTGCCCTATATGAAAGGCATAATTCAATTTTTTTAGCAAAATACCAGTAGCCTTTAATCTCCATGTGTAACGTTGCTCATTTTGCGATTTCGGGTTGAAGCCATCAGAGTAGGCTTGTATTACATTTGCTCTACCCTCCAAAGTAAGTTCCTGGTTTTGTAAGTGAAATAAGTCAAGCTCCATAAAACTCTCTGATCTGCTGGTACGGTAGCTACTGATTTGCCTATCCTCTTGGTACCTTAAGTGATCATTAAAAAAACCTGTCCCCACCTTAAGCTCATAATTTGCTCCTGTATGCTGATACTTCAATGAAGAGCGAATATTACCATCTTGCTGGTCAGCTATATTGTTAAAGTTGCGCATGGCTGGTTGAATCATTCGCTCATTTAAGTGATACCAAATAGCTAACTCTACTTGCTGTTTATTATTAAACTTATAGCCCAGTTGCTGTTTTAGACCGTACTTTAAAAATGCCGCATTTGGTTGCCTTTCATCAATGCTGGCGATAGGAAAGTTATTCTCCGCCTCCTGATAGTAGAGGCTGGTTGTGTAAGCAAGCTTGTTTACAGCTCCTGAAAAATCAATAGAGGATTGCTTTTTATCAAAACTACCAGCAAGCCCACTTATCCTTAGTTGAGATGCCGCGTCATAGTTCAAAGAAGTGAGTAACGCAATTGTACCTCCAATGGCTCCATTACCACCGTAGGTACTTCCTCCTCCTGGTAGCAGTATGAGTTCATCAGACTGAAATACTGGGATTAGCGAAAAATCCATCTGGCCTAGCGTATAATTATTGATATTGAAATCATTCCAAATGACAGAAGTTTGACTTGCTGTTGTACCTCTAAAAGCGATAGAAGATAACATGCCATTCCCGTATGATTTCATATGAATGGTAGACTGCTGCTGCAGTAACTCACTTAAATTTGCACCTTCATAATAGACCTGACTAGGTTGACTAGGAAAACTGATTTTGTTACCTATCAAATGCTTTTGTAATTTCTGCGCATAGACAGACACCTCCAGTAATTTCGTTACCGAATCCGTTGGATGAGATTGTGCCACTGCTGTTGGCATATCAATCAAAATCATAAAAAATATTGCACATAAAAGTACACGCATGCATTAATCATTTAATGCGACAGCGGTCAAAATCAGATGTAAAAAGTCCTACCTAAATAGCTTTGTACATTCCTGACCTTTCACCCGAAAGTCGAAATTCTATTAAATTTTGGCAGGTCTCCTGGCTCATCCATCAAGTGCGGCCTTCCCATTCCTTTCAGAACAGTGGCAAAGGGTTGTGCACTTTAGCTATCGCTTTTCAGCAATAGGGACTTACAGTTGCGGGGACAGCTTCGGAATCTGTACTAGGTACATACACCGAATTCCCTTTTAATCCCGACTATCAAAAGATTAGTCGGAAACCATAATTCTGTATAAAGGTAAAGAGAAGAATTGAATTAACAAGAAATTCGAAATAAGTCTGCTGATTTCAAAAATAGAACGGCCTCATTTTAAAGCCTTCGATCTTATTATACTCTAAGGCCGGAAAAGGTACTTTAACCATATTTGCTGCTCTAAAAAGCGCCTTTAACCACCTTTTCTGCACCGGTATCCTGGTGAAGTCTACATCCAGTGATAGTAAAAACTGCCTATGTCTATTGGTGACTGGGAGTGGATTACCCTGGTACGTCGTAGGATTTTCAAACTCTTTAAGCATGCCATTTCCACTGTACCCGATAGCTATATTTAGCCAGTCTGGAAAAATTGCGAGTCCACTCATTTTCTTTAAATTTCCTGAAAGCCAATAAGTATGTCCATTATAATCATAAAAAAACTGTTCCAAAGGGGTTTCCCCTAAAGGTGGGTAATAGGCTGCATATGGACTTGAAGCATAAGAAAACTTCATTAGCACTACCTGCTCATCAAAAAGGGCTTCTTGAGAGATCACTAAAGCTGAACCTAGCGTATTGGCGAGTATATCAGACCAAGAAAAGCCCCATCCTTCATATAAGCCATCAAAAATCTCAATAGGCGTTTGAAAAATAATACCTAGCGTTCCTCCATACAAAAGAGCCTTTCGCTTAGATACACCTGCTTTTCTTAGCGCATAATAGGATGCATAGCTTTGTTGGTAGGCTGTGTAAGCATGTCCAAACTTATCTATTTGCAAATATCCCTTGCTGTCATCGTAAAAGTGAAAAGGTACCCTTTCAGTATCTTTATACCAGATGAAATACAAAAAGGATAAGCCAGATACATAAGCCGTGGCTTCAGTTACAGCAATCCTTTTAATAGCTTTGCGATTAACCGACTCAGGATAAGTTTGATTGCTGAATTGAGCAAAGGTGCTTTGGCATAATAAAAGTGACAGCAGGCCAATCATACTCGTTTGAAGGTTAATCCTTTGCACTTTAGCTAAATTAAAGGGAAATTTTTACTCTGTAGACCGTTCCTAAATTAGTCATATTCACTTCCTCAAAAGCACTACCTGAAATGGAAACATCTTCATAAACTGTATAGGTGCAGCAATTTTCAGAAATTTGATTCGCTTGGATAGAAAAAGTAAATAGTTCATTGTCATTGTAGGTGAATAGGTAATTATTCACGCCCTCTTGCCACCCAATACTTTCAGCAGTTAAGTAATATGCTCCATCTATACTAAAAGTATCTTTCTGGATGAGTTGATCCCTAGTAGCATCTACTATTTTCAAGAACCTTAGTTCAAAGGTGTCACTTGCCAAAAGGTCTTGTTTTGAATCAGAATATAATTGAAAATAAACAGGAGCTGGCGGAGTAAAACATGTTATATCTGAGCAATCATCATAAACATCGCAAGCATTTAAGCTCAGTCCAATCATCAAAAAAATAGCCGCTTGAAGTAAATTTCTCATATAAAAAAACTAAGGTTTAGTTATCTTAACTGAACAAATGACACTACTAGACTATAATGAGTTGTAAAAAAACTGAAGAAAAATAAAACTACTTATAATAAAGAAGTTCAAATATTTTGAAGCAAACTACTTCCTACTCCTTTACTGATAATTCATTGATACTGTCCAATAGCCGTTTTAGGATAATTTCGTTCATACGCTTATTGATAGCGATCTTTATGTCGACATAGCGTAAAAATTCTTCTACAGTAAAATTCCCTACGACCATCGCCCGCAGGTGTAACTTAAGCTGGCTGTCCGTTTTAAATACTTTCAATAGATAGGGTGGCTTTTCTACCTCAGTTAGCTTGAAGAAGCGACCCTTCTTTTGTCTGAAATAGTCGCTCATGAAGAGGATAATTAGCTCATGTAATCCTTTTAGAATAGGTCTTAAGGTAGTATTTTGAAATGCTTCTTGGTCACTTTGAGAACCATTACTTGTGATGTTAGGAATAAGCGGTCTATTTCTTTTCATATTTACACTGACACATTACTTACTATTTTGTTTATATAAATAGAAACATAATCTTGGTAATTAATTCCCATCCATCACTATTGATACAATGTTCTTATTATCAATATTAAAAAAAAACTTGCCTTGACTATTAAATAGAAACTTAACAATTCCTCCATCAATAGGAAACTCCTTCAAAAGTGTCATCTCTTGGCTCATAGGATTAAATTGATATATACCATTAGAATCAAATACTATTCCATTTTGAATAGTTCCATATGAGCTTAAATCAATCTTTACATTAGATTTAACTAGCATTAATTCCAAGTTTTCAGCATTAAATTGATAGATATCGTAAAGGTTTTCATTTAAATAAGAATATATAATTACTGAGTTATCAAGATCAAAAACATAACCATGATTGAGGTCCTTAAAAGGAGTAATCAGCTTTGTGACAGTATCCTCTGTAATGGTGTTATAACTATATACTTTAGGAGGTTGCTGATTATTTACCATAACTATATAGTCTCCAGATTTAAACCCTTTAATGTAATTAGTATATGATAAGAAGGGGATTTTATAATTTCGAACCCATCGATTATTAGCTTTATTATAAATAAGACTCATACCTCTCGTCGAAGTTGCAAAAATTTCATCTTTGTAGCTTATAACAAAAGCTATATCATCCTTCGCAAGTTCAATATTATGATAAGAATAATTACCTTTCCAGTTCCATAATCTTTCTTCGTCAAAATTATCCAAATTAAATCTGTAAAATTTTTCTATCCCTTGGTAATAGGATGTTCCATACTGGTCATATTCAGTTCTTTTTCCACCTATAATATACCCGAAATCATCATCTCCAAATATTTTTTCATCTAGAAAACTTGATGACGCAGAAGCAAACTCGAAAGCAGGAAGAAATCTGCCTATTGACCATGACTTTTCAATAGAAACAGCTGACGAAGGAGTAGAGACTGTTCGACCATAGCTTTCGAATTCATAATCAATCACGATCTCCTGATCAATATCTAACAGCTCCTCTTCACGAATATCATAACTAAAAGTAATTTGCTCGTCGGATTGATTAATTATCTTTGGTACATAATTAACCAGTTCAAACTGAGTGCTTCCAGTAAAGTCCTTAATAACGCTCTTAAAATTTAAACTTATTGAAGGATTTCCTGATAGGTAATTTCCCATTATAGTTAAAGTGTCAGATAGCCTGCTATCTTCTACACCTATAACCTGAGTGCTGACGGGATCTTTCAAGGTAATTATGGAATCGTAGAGAAAGCTATTACAATTCAATTCTAATTGCACCTGATCATTCTCATTAATATTAGTGTAAATATTATCTGAAAAGGGTACTGTGAATTTAAAGACGCTACCTTCCGCTTCTTCTAGAGCTACGATTTCCGCACCAATCTTAATTTGATTAATATTTGGATGGCCATTCCCAAGAGCAATTAAGACGCTTTTACCAAAGTAAAGCGTATCTGTATCAATTTCTTTAACGTAGGGCTTTTTCATGAATATTGGACTGTTTAAAACCACTTCATTACCAGCTACTTCTGCCGATATCTGTAACTCCTCCGCAGCAATTACTT
>JBKEFO010000094.1:0-10404 GCA_046709585.1 Marivirga sp. | reverse complement strand
ATCAATCCTTTTCTACCATGTGTCCCCATAGCAATAAGGTCAATATGGTTGCTTGTAGCAAACTCCATTATTCCTTCTTCTTCTGTTGTGCTGTTATAAATATGTTGCTCAGCATCTAGGCCATTTTTCTCAACATAGGCTTTCATACGCTTCATTGTATGTGCGCTACCTTCGAAATTATTGGGCGTATTCACTCTTAACAAATGCATTTTTGCGTTGGCATGCTTCACAATAATCTTTAGTTCACGCACTAACTCAATACCTTCATTTTTCATTTCACTTGCCAATAAAATGTTATTGAAATCTGATAATTTCATTTTCTTCTTCACCGAAAGCACGGGCACCTTCGAGTTTCTCACTACCTTTTCTGTATTAGAACCGATTAAGATCTCCTCAGCTCCTGTGGCTCCACTAGTACCCATCACAATTAAGTCCGGCATTTGTTCTGCAATGATATCACTCATATTGTAATATGCATTACCAGCCCTTATTTTTGTCTTAACATTTACACCTTCCATCATCGGACTAGCAGCAACATTAGCTAACTGTCTTTCTCCCTTCTCAATCATTTTCTTAATCCACACACCTTCCATTGGATCACCACCATAAGCGACTGTACCTGTGGTACTGAATGACTGATGGTTGGGTATTTCTACCACATGTAATACGGTTAACTCAGCACTATTGGCTTTAGCCATTTCAGCGGCTAGAGATAAGGCTGCTTCTGCTTGCACGGAAAAATCAGTTGGAACGAGTATTTGTTTCATTGCTTAGTTTTTTTGGTCATTTGTATAATAGACAATTCACCAGTATACAATATTGATGTTTTGTTTATTGTCTTAATATACGAATCTTAGTGATAAATGATGCGATAATTTGATGATAAATGTAACTTAAAGTAAGATACCAATACCGAAGCAAAGAACAAAAAACAAAGTAGCTAAGGCTAGCTGTTTTAATAAAGGATCAATCTGAACTGCATTGACCGACTTTCTTAATCTCACTAAATGCGAGGCAAATAAAGGCAATGATAGCAGTACCAACAAATGAAAGGTTTCAAATTTTGCCAGTAATGTAAAGCTAATGATAGCAACCCATGCAGCTACAATAAGTGCAACATGGTAAAATTTTGCCATTCGCATTCCTAGTCGAACAGGAATACTTCTTTTACCTGCCAACTTATCAGAATCAATGTCGCGGATATTATTAACGTTCAACACGCCCGTGGCAAGTAAACCGCATGCAGAGGCAGGCAATAATATTTCTAAGGGTAAGCTGTCGGTATGTAATAAGAAAGTACCTGCTACTCCTACAATACCGAAAAATAAGAATACGAATAAATCACCTAAGCCCATATAACCATATGGTCTTTTTCCATTGGTGTAGGCTATGGCTGCTGCGATGGCTAATATCCCTAGGGCTAAAAACGCATAAAACTTAGGCGTCCCAAAATCCAATGAAAGGTAAAGTAAAGTGAACCCGGAGATGAACGACAGTCCGCCTAAGACATATATCGCACGTTTCATCGCTACCTTCGTGATAACCCCCTGCTGTACTGCTCTTTTCGGCCCTTCTCGCGATAAGCTGTCAGCTCCATGGACACTATCGCCATAATCGTTAGCAAGATTTGAAAGTACTTGTAAAAATAAGGTTGTTAGCAAGGACAACAGACATACCACCAAGCTAAAAGCACCATAATAAGCAGCCAGAAAACTACCCATACCTATGCATGCTAAGGCTAAAGGCAAAGTTCTAAATCTAAAGGCCGCTACCCAGTGTTTGAACATATAATCTTATAATTTTTCTGCTATCTCACCAGGATTGACTGATGAGTTAAAGAATTCTATTGATTGGCCATCAGCACTTACTAAGTATTTACAAAAGTTCCAGCTTGGAGACTTTCCTGTGGCCTTTTCTAAATACTGATATAATGGATGCTGCGCCTTACCAGTTACTTCAATCTTAGCGAACATCTGAAAAGTAACACCATAATTCTTTTCACAGAAGGCCGCTATTTGTTGGTTGTCGCCGGGTTCTTGTCCACCAAAATTATTTGCTGGAAAGCCTAGGATCACCAGCTGATCACCCATCATTTCTTGCAGCTCCTGCAAATCAGCATATTGAGGTGTAAAACCGCACGCTGAAGCAGTATTAACAATCAAAAGAGGCTTTCCTTTAAAGTCCAAAAAGCTTACTTCTTCGCCATTAATGGCGGTAATATTAAAATCGTAAATGCTCATATCCTGCTTTTTATCTTGTCCTACTAAATAATTAACCTCAATAACGCTCAGTATAAGAATTAGTAAGAATCTTCCTGCGTTTTTCATATGCGGTATAACAAGATAGTTTATCGATAGTTTTTTTACATTTTCTCTGGCACCTCAATGCCTAATAAATTCATCGACAATTTGATGGTATACGCTACTGCAGAAGAGAATGCAATTCTGAACGCTAAGGCCGTTTTGTCATCCTCGTTAAAAATAGAGACCTCAGCATAAAATCTATTGTAAGACTTAGCTACATCATATACATAGTTGGCAATTACCGACGGCGAGTAGCTATTTGCTGCTTCATTTATCTTATCTGGAAAAGCATACAATAAATTTAGCACTTCTTTCTCTGTAGGGGCTAATGTCTTTAGGTCCTTACTTACAGCAGGTTTAACCCCCAGCTGTTCAGCCTTTCTCAAAATAGCACAAATTCTTGCATGCACGTATTGGATGAAGGGTCCTGTATTCCCTTGGAAATCGATAGATTCCTCTGGATTAAACATCATTCGTTTCACTGGGTCTACCTTAAGAAGATAGTACTTTAAAGCTCCAAGTCCCAAAAGGTGGTACAAGATTTCGGCTTCATCTTTCTCAAAGCCACTGATCTTACCTAACTCATCAGTTCTTTGCTTGCTGGTTGCAAACATCTCATCCATGAGGTCATCGGCATCTACGACAGTACCTTCTCTGGACTTCATTTTGCCAGAAGGCAAATCTACCATACCATAAGAGAGGTGATAGCAGCTTTTAGCCCACTCATAGCCCAGCTTATCAAGAATGATAAACAATACTTTGAAATGGTATTCTTGTTCATTGCCTACAGTATATATCTGCTGGCTAATTTCGGGGAAGTCTCTATAGCGGAGAATAGCAGTACCTATATCCTGAGTCATGTATACAGAAGTGCCATCTTTTCTTAACAAAAGCTTTTCATCAAGCCCATCCTCTCTCAAATCAATCCACACAGACCCATCTTCTTTTTTAAACAGAATACCCTCTTCTAGGCCCCTTAGTGCCTCTTGCTTACCTAAGGAAAAAGTCTCTGATTCATAATATAGCTTATCAAACTCAACGCCCATCGTTTCATAGGTTTGCTCAAAACCTGCGTAAACCCAAGCGTTCATTTTCTTCCATAAACCAAATACCTCTGGGTCTTTATTTTCCCATTTAAGCAGCATTTGCTGTGCTTCTATTAATAAAGGCGCTTCTTTCTCTGCTGCTTCTGGCGTCATACCTTCAGCTACTAAGGCTGCAATTTCTTGCTTATATTTCTGATCAAAGATCACATAATATTTACCTACCAACTTATCACCCTTCACGCCAGCATCCTCAGGTGTTTCTCCTTCACCAAACTTTTGCCAAGCCACCATAGACTTACATATATGGATCCCTCTGTCGTTAATTATTTGGACTTTATGTACCTTATTTCCGTCAGCTTCTAAAATCTTCGCCACAGAATAGCCTAAAAAATTATTCCTTAAATGCCCCAGGTGAAGCGGCTTATTTGTATTTGGTGAAGAATATTCGACCATTACTTCTCTTCCTGAAGCCGGCTTTTTACCATAATTTTCCGCTTGGTAAATATCGTCAGCAATCTGTATCCATACCGCATCGGCAATAGTAAGATTTAAAAAACCTTTTACCACATTAAATTCAGCTACAAAGTCAGTCTCTTCCTTCAAATAAGTACCTATAGCTTCAGCTGTTGCCTGTGGATTCAGTTTTGAAAGCTTGCCTAAAGAAAAACAAACTAAGGTATGCGTGCCATCAAATTCCTTGCGTGTTGGCTGGATGCTGATTAAATCAATTGCTAATTTCTCTTGAAATAAAGCTTCAAAAGCGGTTTGTATATTTTGTACTAGAGATGATTCTATTTGAAACATATTATTATTTTGAGTTAAGCTTTTGGCAGAAATACTTCTGCCATCATACATCTTGCGCTACCACCACCAAGGGCTTCAATAGTATCTAAAGAACTGCTAATGATTTCACTGTGCTTTTCTATTTGGGCAATTTGATCTATCCTTAATGATTGATGTGCTGCTGCCGACATCACTAGGTAGGGCGTGCCGCCAGTTGATCTCACTTGTAGCATATTACCAGCGAAGTGGTGCTTTTGGTCTTCTGTTATCTTAATAACCTCTTTACCTGACTGATCGAGTTTAGTGATAAGATTCTTTCTTTCCCCCTCATCATCTATCGATTCTGAGCATATAATGGCAAAGTCATCTGCCACACACATCATCACATTAGTGTGGTATATTGGCATCCTTTCGTCGGAAACGGTTTGATTGGCTACAAACTTTACAGCTTCGTATCCAAATCTGGAACAAAACTCCTCAAGTATTTTTTCATTAGTCCTCAGAGAGATCGCTGCGTAGCATAGCCTATTCGGTCTATCAAGAATCATACTCCCTGTGCCTTCTAAATAAGTCCCGCCAGTTTCATGTTCAGTAAAATCTACTGTATCAGTTATTTGTAGCTTATACACTGATTGTAATTTCTCTAAGATATCTTTACGACGCTCTAGTCTTCGGTTTTCAGCATACATAGGGTATAAGCCAACACGCCCATCGCCATGGAATGATATCCAGTTGTTAGGGAAAATAGAATCAGGTGTATCTGGATCCACCGTGTCTTCAAATACAATTACTTGAATACCCTTTGCTCTTAACTTATCAACAAAAGTATCAAATTCGGAAGCTGCATTTTGTTGTACCTCTTCAGCTTTCATTCCTTCTATTACCTTTTGGTAATAATTATTTACCGCAGTCTGCTCATTAAACCTGAATTGAACAGGTCTTATCATCATGAGCGTATCCGTACTTTGATTTTCCATGATCCCTAGTGGTTAACTATTTTTACGTAACAAAGGTAAGGTGGAGCAGCGTAATAAGCCTTCCATTTTTGAAATTTCTGCGTAAGGCACCTCCTCCACAGTAAAACCCTTCTCCGTCAATACTTTAATAAGTCTCGTAAATCCTTTTTCAACCACCACTACTTTGCGACTTATTGAGAAAACATTAGAATTCATCTCATACATTTCGTCTCTAGTAATATGGATTAAATTATCCTCTCCAAAATGGTTTTTCAAGAATTCATATTCATGCAGTTCTTTGAAGCCCTCTTTATAAATAATGGCCATGTTAGCTCCTATAGGCTGAAAACAGCAGTCGAGGTGTAAAGCATTGTCTTTAGCTACTTCATCAGATTTGTTCAACTGAAACCCTTTGACTTTCTTATGGGGAAAAAGTGATTGCAGAAAGTCCACGCCCATCTTATTGGTGCGAGCAACAGTATATTTTTCAAAATCCTCTTGCTCAGAGTAGCCCACAAAAATATAGTCTTTACATGGCATTACATCTCCTCCTTCTATGCGAACCCCATCTGGTGCCGCTACCACTTGCTCAGGATTCATCTGGTCAATTACATATTGGATTCCTAATATTTCCTCTTTCCTATCTTTTAAGATTCTTGGCTTGATAAATTTATCTTCGATTACGAAGCCTATATCTCTTGAAAAAACCTGATTGTACTCAGGAATGATTTCAGGTCGGTATACTTTCACACCATATTTTTCTAAGATAGCTGCAAAGGCCTCCATTTCTTCAATCATGTCTTTCTCCTTCGGAAAGGTACCCGCAGCAATATGTTCTTTTGATTTAGGATCATAGGCGTCTTCCATTTTAGGAACATCGCCCACACCCTTTGCAGTACCTAAGATGACTGCTTCAAGTGTAGAAGTCTCATCAATTACCGATAGATTTATCATAAAATTGTAGATTTATTTGCTTGAAGATAAATTAAAAGTGAAAGCTATACTTTTGCGTTGCAAAGATTGTAAATTTATATCAATATTACACCCGCGATTTAAACCAAACTATGTTGTATGAAGAGTTACATTGACTTAATAGAACAAACATTCGAATTTCCTCAAGAAGAATTCACTGTTGAAAATAACGAATTACATTTCCACGGTGTGCCCCTGATGGATATAATAGAACAATATGGCACCCCTTTGAAGTTGACTTATCTACCCAAGATTAGCCAAAACATCAATAAAGCTTCTCAATATTTTAAAAATGCATTTGAAAAGCATAATTACAAAGGAAGTTACACTTATTGTTATTGCACCAAATCATCTCACTTTTCTTTTGTGCTCGAAGAAGCGCTAAAAGCGGGTGTTCATATTGAGACCTCCTCTTCGTTTGACGTGCCTATTATCAGGAATTTACATAAAAACGGCTTGTTAACAAAGCAACATTATATAGTCTGTAATGGTTTTAAAAGACCGCTTTACAAGCAATATATCACTGAGCTTATAAATGATGGGTTCGTTAATACAATACCTATTCTTGACAATTTAAGTGAACTTGATGCATACGAAGAAGGTGCTACAAAACCCTTTAAAGTAGGTATTCGAATAGCATCCGATGAAGAACCAAATTTTGAGTTCTATACGAGCCGTTTGGGGATTCGCTACAATGATATTGTTAACTACTATCAAGAAAAAATTGCTCCTAGTAAAAAAGCAACATTAAAAATGTTGCACTTTTTTATCAATACAGGAATTAAGGATACGGCCTACTATTGGAGTGAGCTTAGTCGTTTTGTCTATAAATACTGTGAGCTTAAAAAAATCTGTCCTGAATTAGATTCCATAGATATTGGAGGTGGTTTTCCTATAAAAACCTCCTTAGGCTTTGAATATAATTACCAATATATGGTAGACCAAATTATCGAAAACATTCAATGGATATGTGAGAAAAATGATGTGGAATCGCCAAATATCTTCACTGAATTTGGCAGTTATACTGTTGGTGAAAGTGGCGCTACTATCTACTCCATTTTAGACCAAAAATTGCAAAATGATAAAGAGCTGTGGTATATGATTGATGGCTCATTCATTACCCATCTACCTGACGTATGGGGATTAAATCAGAAATTCATTCTCTTAGCTGTTAATAACTGGGATGAGCCATTCCATAAAGTAAATATGGGAGGCTTAACTTGCGATTCACAGGATTACTATAATTCAGAGGCGCACTCTTTTGAGGTGTTTTTACCAAATGTTGGCCCTGCAAAACAGCAATATATTGGTTTTTTCCATACTGGCGCTTATCAAGAGTCTTTAGGTGGATATGGAGGTATCCAGCATTGTTTGATTCCTGCACCAAAACATGTACTTATCAACAAAGATGCTGACGGTAATATCACCTCCGAACTTTTTGCTGAGGAACAAAACAGTGAGAGTATGTTGAAATTATTAGGGTACAGTAAATAATTTATGACGCCAATGGTAGAGAGAAGGAAAAAGTAGTTCCTTCATTTTCTACTGAGGCAGCCATTAATTTAGAATCCATCCTATCTAAAAATTGTTGTATGAAATTTATACCCATTCCTGAGCCCGCCTCATTTTGAGTGCCATTTGTAGAGACTACTTTCTCTTTTAATAAAATAGCCTCTAACAACTTTTCAGAAATGCCAATACCCGTATCTTTAACAGATATTGTAACATGCTCGTTATTTACCAACACCTCTACAGTAACCTTGCCTTGAGATGTGTATTTTATTGCATTGCCTACCAAATTCCTAATGATGAAGGAAATTGCATCTTTATCACAATTAATATGAATTGCTTTTGAAATCTCTATTTGAAGCTTATTACCCTTCATCTCTAATTGGGATGCGAAAAGCTGCTCAACTTCTAATGTGATATCTAGTATATTAACCTTCTTTATAATGGGACTATTAATATGATTAGACCACGAAAGCATATTATCCAGCATATTGTAAATACTTCGTAAACTAGACTCCATCAGTGGACCAACTTTTTGAAAAGTAGTTAAGTCACCAAAAAAATCTTTCTTGAATTTAAATAAGCTTAGAATACTACTAACAGGGCCTCTAACATCATGTGAGATCATACTTATGAGCTGTTTATTAACTTTAGTAGACTCGTTGAGGGCAACATTTCTGTTATTAATGACCTCATTCTGTCTCGTCAGTTCTATTTCTTTACCTCTCAACTCAACCAATTTCGTTGTTTGATAAGTCAGTAAACGCAAGTTATCAATCTGCTTTTCCGACAATACCTTGGGACGTGTATCATGAATGCACAAAGTACCAACATTATGTCCTTCTACTTTGAGCGGAAAGCCAGCATAAAAAACAATATTAGGATAGCTAGATACCAGCGGATTATTTTGAAACCTCACATCGTTGCGTGAATCTTCAACAACGAACAAATCATCCTGTCGTATGGTACGTGCACAAAAAGAATGCTCTAAAGAAGCGTCTGAAGTAGTATTACCTACCTTCCCTTTAAACCACTGACGATTTTCTCCAACTATACTAACCATTGAGGAAGGAACGTCGCAAATAAACGCCGCCAATTTTACAACGCCTTGAAATTCTTCTTCAATTTCTTTATTAAAAAGATCATACTTTCCTAAAGTAGCTATTCTTCCAGCCTCATCAACCGTTTTCTCAACTATACCCATTTATCGTTCAATTATGTACAATGCTACTTACGAAAGTTGTGCAACTTCAGATGCTCTATCAATTTTCTTTACCAATCCCTGCAATACTTTACCCGGGCCACTTTCAATAAATATTTCCGCCCCATCACTCACCATTTTTTGTACTGACTGTGTCCATCTTACTGGGGCCGTTAATTGTGCGATAAGGTTTTTCTTGATTTCTTCTACATCAGTTGAGCCGTGTGCAGTGTAGTTTTGATAAACAGCGCACTTGGGCTTTGAAAAATAGGTGTTTTTTATTGCCTCAGCTAATTCTTCTTCTGCAGGTTTCATTAAAGGAGAATGAAAAGCACCTCCAACAGGCAAAGGAAGTGCTCGCTTTGCCCCTGCCTCTTTCATTTTTTCACAGGCAATTTCAATTCCTTTATTTGAACCAGAAATAACAAGCTGCCCAGGACAGTTATAATTTGCGGGCACTACTACCTCATCGGTAATACTAGCGCATACATTTTCTACCGTTGCATCATCTAAACCTAAAATAGCTGCCATTGTAGAGGGGTTAATCTCACAAGCCTTTTGCATGGCTAATGCCCTTTTATGTACTAGTTTTAGACCATCTTCGAATGACAAAGTACCGTTCGCTACTAGGGCAGAAAACTCTCCTAATGAATGCCCTGCCACCATGTCTGGAGCAAAATCAGGGTGTACCAAAGCGTTGATGACTGAGTGTAAAAATATGGCCGGCTGTGTTACTTTGGTTTGCTTTAACGCTTCATCAGTCCCTTCAAACATGATCTTAGTAATTTCAAAACCTAAGATCTCGTTAGCCTTATCAAACAGTTTTCTAGCCTCAAAATTATTGTCATATAAATCTTTCCCCATGCCAGAGAATTGCGCCCCTTGTCCAGGGAAAACATAAGCCTTCATCATAATATTAATTTTTGTTAATGATTGCGAAGATAATAGCAATATTGAATACTTCACTCATATCCTTCTTATCAAATACTCATATGAGCTATTCTTAAGCGAGGAATCTACTCATTACTTTGGTTGAAGGAATCATACATTGCGCTGATTTACCAAACCACTTATATCTGTGCTTAGCTATAAAGTCATACAGACGGTCTCTTATTGCTCTCGGTATCACTTTGAAGCCATACAGCAAAGAAGCAGGAAAATCCAGTTGTTTAGCTATTCGCATGGCGGCCTCACTTTTAACATAAACAGTATCATTTTGCAGTAAAACGATACTATCCAATTGATGATGCTGCTTTTCTAAATACGCTTGTGCTGTGGCAGATTGCAGTGGTGCCAGTTTAAACACACCTTTCTGATCGTGGTTTATAATAAATTGTACCGCTCCGTTGCATAGGTTACAAACGCCATCAAAAAAGATGATAGGCTTATGCTGTTGCTCTATCTCAATATCTGCACCCATCCTTTGTAGTATCGTTGTTCATTTTGTGGATCAAGCATATCGAAAGTTGCCGTAACTTCATAAAAGTAGGTAGCGGATGGAAGCAGATCACCGTTATTATTAACACCCTTCCAATTAATATACAAACTGTTTTCTCCCCCACTCTCATAGGAATACACCAGTACTCCATATCTATTAAATACTCGGAACACAAGTTTTTCTAGAAATCTTGGGC